>JBGPGZ010000166.1:0-8495 GCA_041484175.1 Cyclobacteriaceae bacterium
ATGGCTGTCGCGTTGCTGACCGTAAACGCCGCCGCCAACATCGAACAACCCGAGAGCGTCAACCCCACCATCGGCACCAGCCTCCGGCCCCAGTTGACTCCGATTTTCTTAACTAGGAAGTCGCTGAGCCACCCTCCCGCCAAACAACCAAGGGCGGCAAGCAAAAACGGAAGCGAGGCTGAAAAGGCAAGCTTGTCCTCTGTAATGCCACGCCCATTTTGCAAATACTTGGGCAGCCAGAACATAAAGAAAAACACGCCCGAAGCATAACAATAATACATCACCAGCAACAACCAAAAATTTCCATTGCTCAACCATTTCTTCCAAGAAGGTCCGGAAGCAGAGCCCCCCGGAGCCGCACCTTCGGTGTTGTCGCGATACCATGCCCACCAGACTATCACCCATGCCAGACCGACCACCCCCAACACATAAAAGGATAAGCGCCACCCAAAATGCATCTGCAGAGGAATCACCAGAAAGGGGGTTATCGCCCCCCCGACGCGGCTGGCCATCCAAATCACGGCCTGTGCCTTGCCCCGCTCGACCACCGGGAACCACCGGCCAATGGCTATTGCGGTATTCGGGTAAGCACCCGCCTCCCCGGCGCCAAACAAAAAGCGCACAAGGAACAGCGATGCAAAACCACTCGTCAGCCCCGTGAGCACGGTAAATAGCGACCACCACAACACCACCCGGGCCAATATCTTTTTGGCGCCAAACCGGTCTCCCAACAAGCCGGCGGGGACCTCAAAAAGCCCATAAGAGATCGTAAAAGCGCTGAGAATCCACCCAAACTGGTTTTCGCTCAACCCCAGTTCCTGCGTAATGCGCTGACCTGCAAGGGAGATAGCGTTGCGATCGAGAAAGGTAATGACAGACAAAATCGAAAGGATCAGCAGCACTCCGTACTTTCGGTTCATGCAAAAAACGTTAAGGATTCAGGATAAAAGCATTCAAAGGTTGAACATAACCCATAAAAAAAACACAATTTCTATTTCAGAAAATAAACTCTTAATTAACTTTAGTGCTGTAAACAGAAACACTGTTGAACGTAACGTCTCAATAACCACTAAAACTCATTTGAGCTATGGCAAAGAAAGCAAAGAAAGCCGCCAAAAAAGCGAAGAAGGCTGTGAAGAAAGCCGCCAAGAAAAAGGTAGTAAAGAAGGCAGCTAAAAAGGCTGTCAAGAAAGTAGCAAAAAAGAAGCCCGCTAAGAAGAAGGCAGCTCCCAAAAAAGTAGCGGCCCCCGCTCCGGCACCTGCCCCTGCTCCAGCACCTTCAACCCCTGAACCGCCCCCTTTTGGAAGCGGAGGAGGGTTTGGCACTTCTATGTAATCCAGCCATGAAACAGATAGAAAACCCCGACGACTGCCGGGGTTTTTTTATGACCGTAATCAACTGCAACCCGCTCAGTTGCCCCTGGGTAAGGTGATGATAAAAGTAGATCCCAATCCATAACTGCTTTGAAAGGATATTTTTCCACTCAGTTTTTCAACGGCTTTTTTCACGATGTAAAGCCCCAACCCATTCCCCTTGGAGTGCTCGCTGCCCCTGAAATACATATCAAACACCCGGTCGTGGTACTCGGCGTGTATCCCGTGACCATTGTCGGTTACTTCAATGATCAGATCCGCACCCTGGTCATAGGCACCTACTTTAATATAGGGCTTTTCCATTCCCGCAAAATGGATCGCATTTTCTATCAGGTTTTCAAGGATAATTCTGACCATCGCAGGATAAGAGAAAAATGATCCGTTGCTGTTGATCTCGTCATGAAAGGAAATTTGCCTTTTCACCAGTTCACTCTCGTAATTGCCGGCAATCTCGCCGACTAATTCCTTTACAAATACTTCCTTGTACACCAGTTGCTGTGTACCGAGGTCGCTGATGGACTGGAGTTTTACCAGCATTTTATCAAGGTTATGCGCGGTCTCCTGCACTTTGTCAAACAACTCCAGCGCGTTGGTGTCTTTCACCGTAATTTTTGCAACTTCGGCCAGCCCCAGAAAGGTCGTCAATGGTCTCCGGAAATCGTGCGAGGAGCGGTAAAAAAAAGTATCCAGCTCCTTGTAGGCCTGCTTCAACTCGCTGGTCCTTGTTTCTATCTTTCTTTCCAACTCCTGGTTGATCTGCGAAATGGTTTGGTTGGCTTCGATCAATTCCTCGGACTGCGCCTGAATCTCTTCTTTTTGTTCGACTATCTCTTTCGTCAGTTTGGTCAGCTGGCGGTGCGCTTTGTTTTTATCCTGATAATAAAGAGTTCCTATGAAGACAGTTAAAATCGCCAGGACCAGGCAAACAATGACTCCTATAATGATGGTGCTCTGGTGTTGAAGCCGGACATTTTGAATCTTGATCTCGTCTTCCTGGATCTGCTTTTGCTGCTGGAGTAATTGTACCTCCTGCTCCTTTTTCTCAACCTGGTATAACGCCTGCATCTCGGCCAATTTTACTGCGTTCTCAGAAGAAAATATGGTGTCATTCAGGGCCTGATATTTTTTCCGGAATTCATTCGCCATGGCAAAGTCTCTTTTGATTTCATAAAGTGTGGCATAGGTCTTATAAACATTTCGCCTGGATGTTCTTGATTTTAAATCGTCGGCCAGGTGGATAGCCTGTTTCAGAAACTGTTCGGCCTCGGCCAATCTCCCGAGTTTGATCAACAGACCGGATATATCATTATAAGAAGATACCAGGTATTCTTTGTCATGGAGCCGCTCCTCAATGGCAATGGCCTCTTTTTGGTAGGCCAATGCTTTGTCAAGTTGGTTGAGCTCGCTATACACCAGGGAGGAATTGAAAATAGTGGCCGCCACGCCGCGTTCGTGACCGATTCTTTTGCGTATCTCAAGGGCCTTATCAAATTCCTGGATCGATTTGTCATATTTTTTTTGAAGAAAATAAATGAGGCCCCGCACATTTTCGCAATTGGATATCCCGAAATCCTCTTTGATATCGGTGCGAATGGCCTGTGACCGGTCAATATAATCCAGCGCCAAATCGAGGTTCATCTGATCTTTATTGATCCACGCCAGCTCGCTGTAAATAATGGCAGTCTGATACCGCAGCCCAAGTCTTTCGGTGATCTTAAGAGCCATAAAAAAATAATTCGACGAGAGTTCAAATTGAGATAACTCTTCATACACCTCCCCTATTTTGGTATAAATGTCAGCCAACTGGGGCGGGTACTGGTATACCTCGGCCGCATGCAGCGCATCAAAACAACGCTTGAGCGATTCGGAAAAATCGCCCTTGCGCAACGCCAGATCGGCCTGGTTCAGGTAGCACCGGATAACATAAAAACGAGTTTCGCTTTTGGCAGACAACTTGCACAAGCGGGAAAAGTAGTCTTCTGCTTTTTCGTATTGCAGCAAATTCTCATACAGCAATCCATACAAGTTGTAAATATTGAGCAGGTTGCCGCCGCTTGCCCTTCCCACCGCCAACCTCTCAGCAGTGGCAAGGTAGTCGGATGCCTCCTTGTTCTTCCAGAGGATAAGATTAACGCGCGCCAGATTTCTATAGACCGGCACCAGGTAATAGGACGCTCCATCCTTCCCGGCAGACAATGCGAGGTTATAATAATAAAGCGACGAATCATACAGGGCTAAATCGCGGTATACATTTCCCATCAATGTCAGGTTGTAAATGGCAATGCCTTTACCATCGGGTGCCGAGGTTAGATTGGAAAGACGGCAGCTTTTCAGAACTTCCCTGTAATCGCCGCGCCCATAAGAGCCCAGGCCGATCAGTGTATGGGCCTGCTTGATTCCATTCGGGTAGTGAATACGCGTGGCTTCCAGCAGCGCCTGGCGGGAATACAGCAAGGCAACACTGTCGTCATAATCATAGTTGTCGAGCGCAACTTCAAGCAAAAGATCGACTTTGCGCATGGGATCTGTAGTGCGATCCATCAGGTTTTTAAGACTGTCGGCAGTCCGCATTTGACCGTGCACGGAAATGGCTCCCACCGTCAACATTGAAATCAAAAACCAAACGCCCCGGCCCATAAACTTTAGAAAACTAGTTCAACTTATTCAAGCTAAGTCATTTAATTTGAGTTTGCAATAACTAAATTGAAACACGCTGGGGCCTGTAAACCACTTTAATTGTTAACCCATGTTCAATAAATTGACCTTTGAAACACTCGCGGACAGAAATCGCGAAAAGCAAAAAGACTTTCGCAACATCGTTCTGATTCAGATCGTCATTATTGTATTTGGTCTTACCTTATCCGAACCCCTGGTGGCTGATCCAAGAAGTCCCGAATCAAAGTTTATCATTACAATCTTCTCTTTCTTTGGGGCCACGTATGCCTTCCTCTTATGGGATTTGCTGCGCAACTTTACCGATAACCGGTTCCTGATTATTGCAATCTTCACAGTCCTTTCCGGAATTGTTCTCACTGGCATCCTTGTAGAATTCCCGTATTACCAAATTCTACAAGTCCCCGACCGGCAACAATACTTGTTAACGATCCATGGATTGCTGTTTCCAATAGAAGTAACTGTGATCGGCTTTACGATCCGGGACATCTTTTCAAGCACCTTCCTTACTCCTGACAAATTGTGGGGTGCGGCCTGCGTGTATCTCATGATCGGCATTTCCTTTGGGAGCCTGTACGATCTGATTACCATTGCAAGACCGGGCAGCCTGGGTATCCATGTCGAGTTGGGTTTGCCCAATTACGCGGAATGTGTCACCTACAGTTTCAGTGTTCTGGGGGGCGTCGATCCGGGCATTGAAGGTACTGTGAGGCTCATCCGCAATATCAGCGTCTTGGAAGGAGTCTGGGGGGACATCTATGCTATGCTTATTATTGGTAAATTGCTCGGCCTGCCTCGTCAGGAAAGTAAAATCCAATAAGAAACTATCGCAAACCAAAAAAAAATCGAATTATGAATAACCGGAGACTTCCCCTTATCATCCTCGGCGTGATCGCCTTAATTGTAGTGTTGGCCCTCTCATCCAGCTTGTTCTATACCATTCAGGCCACCGAGCGCGCTATCATTTTTTATCCCTTTGGCAAGGGCCTGGATAAAGAAAGAGTCGTTGACCCCGGCTTTCATATGAAAGCTCCCTGGAATGACGTCTATACTTACACCGTCAATGAAGTTTCGTCTGACGAAAACATGGACGTCCTGGATAAAAGCGGTTTGTCAATCCACGTCGATGTGACTGTGCGGTTTTACCCCATTCCCGAAAAAATCGGCTTTATTCATGAAAAGTTTACTAAAAACTATGTCAACGTGCTGGTCATCCCCGAAGTGAGGTCAACCGTCCGGCAGGTAATGGGCCGGTTCACGGCGGAAGAGATTTATTCTACCAAACGCGCCGAGGTCGAAAACGCCATTACAACCGAAAGTGAAAAAATACTCGGAACCAACAACGTGAAGGCCACCGCCGTCCTGATCCGCTCGATCGTTCTGCCCGAGCAAATCAAAGGTGCTATCGAAAACAAACTGCAGCAAGAGCAGGAATCCCTGGCTTACCAGTACCGGCTCGAAAAGGAAAAGAGCGAGGCTGAACGCAAGCGCATCGCGGCGGAAGGCGAATCCAGGGCCAACAACATCATTAATAACAGCTTGTCCGACAAACTTTTGAAAATGAGGGGAATTGAAGCCACGCTGGAGCTTGCCAAATCGCCAAACTCCAAAGTCGTCATCATCGGCTCAAGCAAAGACGGGCTGCCAATGATATTGGGTAATAATTAGTGCAGTCTGCACGGCTGGATAATTGTACATAGATAGTGCTGAATTGCGATTAGTGAGTTGCGAACGGCGAATTGCGAAGTCATCATCTTAATCACGTGTTTATACACTGAACTCAAAAATCGCAACTCGCAAATCAAAATCGCAATTCAGCAGGCACTTTGATTTAACCGGCAGCTAACTGGGAACCGGGCTTGGTTAAGCCGAAGTGTGGAGCGGGCTTGAGGTCGAAATGCTTTTTAGTTCCTTTCAACGTTACAAAAGTCAATAATAAATCTCACTTACCATTTTTATCTAATGGCTCTTACGCCTATTTTAGAGGCCAAGTAACTTTTGAATTGTATGCCAAAGACTGCGGAACTTATCATCAATGGGAAGTCATATAAACTGCCGGTTGTCGAAGGGACGGAAAATGAAGTCGGAATAGACATCAGCAATCTGCTGGAAGAAGCCAAAGTCATCACCCTCGACCTTGGCTATAAAAATACGGGTGCTACCAAAAGCGCGATCACATTCCTGGATGGCGATAATGGGATCCTCCGCTACCGGGGCTATTCCATCGAAGACCTGGCCGAGAAATCCTCCTTTATTGAAGTCGCTTACCTGCTGATCTTTGGGGAGCTGCCGACCAAAGAGCATCTGGACAAATTTGCCAGTGATATCAAGAGCCACACGCTTGTCCATGAGGATATCAAAAAGATCCTGGACGGCTTCCCCTCCACTTCACACCCCATGGGTGTGCTGGCATCGCTCTTTTGCGCTCAGACTGCATTCTATCCCGAAGCGCTCGACCCCAATCGCTCTGCTGAAGGGGTCTATCTAAGCATCGTCCGGTCACTCGCAAAGATGCCGACCTTTGCAGCCTGGGCATTCAAAAATGCGGTTGGCCATCCGGTGAACTACCCGGATAATTCGCTGGAATACTGCGCGCGCTTCTTAAAAATGATGTACGCGCTGCCGGCAGAAAACTATGAAGTCGATCCTGTGGTGGCGGATGCGCTTGACAAACTGCTCATACTTCATGCCGA
This sequence comes from Cyclobacteriaceae bacterium, assembly GCA_041484175.1. Lineage (GTDB taxonomy): Bacteria > Bacteroidota > Bacteroidia > Cytophagales > Cyclobacteriaceae > ELB16-189. The sequence goes on from JBGPGZ010000166.1 coordinate 6,741, forward strand.
CCACGAACAAAACTGCTCTACGTCCACCGTCCGCATCGTCGGTTCTTCCAAGGCAAGCATCTATTCCTCGATTTCGGCCGGTATCAACGCGCTGTGGGGGCCGCTCCACGGGGGTGCCAACCAGGAAGTGATCCTGATGCTCGAGCAAATAAAGAAAGACGGGGGCGACACCGACAAGTGGATTGCCAAGGCAAAAGACAAAAACAGCGGCTTCCGCCTTATGGGATTTGGTCACCGCGTCTATAAGAACTTTGACCCTCGCGCCAAAATTATCAAAAAGGCCGCCGATGATGTGCTGAAGAAATTGGGCGTTAATGACCCCGTGCTGGAAATCGCCAAGAAGCTGGAGGAGGTCGCGCTGCGCGACCCCTACTTTATCGAACGAAAACTATACCCTAATGTGGATTTTTACTCGGGTATTATTTACCGTGCGTTGGGGATTCCGGTAGACATGTTTACCGTTATGTTTGCCATGGGCCGCTTGCCCGGCTGGATCGCCCAATGGAAGGAGTTGCGGGAAAACAAAGAACCGATTGGCCGTCCCCGTCAGATTTATGTGGGCCATAAACTTCGCCCGTATATTCCCCTCAGTAAACGCACCTAGGTGCTGCTTTTGACATCATGAGCCTGATCGACGATTTCAACCTGGCTGTTGCCAGATCCAAGGAACTGACAAGGCGGCCGTCCAACGAAGAACTGCTTGATCTCTATGCGCTGTTCAAACAAGCCTCTGATGGAGATAACAACGGGGAGCGGCCGGGTGGCTTTGACTTTAAAGCGATCGCCAAGCACGATGCATGGTCCTCCAAAAAAGGAAAGTCAAAGGAGCAGGCCATGCAGGAATACGTCACCCTGATGAACGCGTTGCATCAACAATATCATTAACCCTTGCAGCTTTTTTACCAGCCATCGGTGCCGGATGGGGTCCACCATCTGGATCCGGATGAATCCCGTCACGCGGTAAAAGTATTGCGGCTCAGGGAAGGAGATTTGCTCAACATCACCGACGGAAAGGGGTGCTTTTATGACGCCCAAATCGTCCGTGCCGAATTATCACAATGCACTTTTTCCATCGTCAATACCCGCGTTGAGGCTCCCAAGAAATTTCGGATTCATATCGCCATAGCCCCCACCAAAAATACAGACCGCATCGAGTGGTTTGTAGAAAAGGCCGTTGAGTTGGGGATCGACCAGATCAGCTTTATCCTTTGTGCCAATTCAGAACGAAAGTCATTGAAGATGGACCGTCTTGAGAAAGTCGCCATCAGTGCGATGAAACAATCGCAGCAAGCATGGCTACCTAAACTCTTGCCGGTGGTCCCATTTAATAACATCCTCATTACTTCATCGAACCAACGCTTTATTGCATTGGTAGATGCGCAGAATCCCCGGCACCTGAATTCAGCGGCACGAGCTGGCGGGGAATATTTGGTGCTCATCGGACCGGAAGGGGATTTCTCGCCCGATGAATTACAAAGCGCCCTGGGCAGCGGCTTTCTGAAAGTGAGCCTTGGCAATACCCGATTGAGAACAGAGACTGCCGGACTGGCGGCATGCCATATACTTAACTTGATCAATTTATGAAATGTCATCCCGGGCTCCGACCCGGGACCCCGCGGAAGGAAGCGTGGCGAAGAGGCTATGAAAATGAAATTGCTCGCCCTACTATGAAATGTCATCCCGGGCTTTGACCCGGGACCCCGCGGAAAGCAGCGTGGAGAAGATGCTATGAAATGCACTCGTGCGATCGCCTAG
>JBGPGZ010000167.1:0-8489 GCA_041484175.1 Cyclobacteriaceae bacterium
CCATCTTCAGCATCTGGCCCATCGGATCGTCATTGCCAAAATATTTTTTTGCCATCGACTCTGTCAACACTACGGAATTCGGCTCGGTTAGCGCCTCTCGGGAATTACCATTGATCAAAGGAAACGTGAACACGTCAAATACCGTGCTGTCGGCGATAAAGCAATCCGGCTCGTAAAAGGAAAGTTCATTCCGGGCGACCAGCAAATTCCACTGTTGGAAGCGGACATAGTTTACTACCTCGGGAAAATCCTTGATCATGGTCGGACCCATCGGCGGTGAGCTTGTTGACTGAAACAACAGTTCGTTTTCCGTGCGCAGATTCTCCACGATCCGGAAGATCCGATCCGCGTTATGGTGATACCGGTCAAAACTCAGTTCGTGATAAACATAAAGGGTGATCAGAATAAATGAAGCGAGGCCGATCGACAGACCGAGGATGTTGATGGCCGAAAACCCTTTGTTCCTGAACAGGGATCGAAGCGCGGTAATAAGATAGTTCTTCAGCATAGCGGTTTATGTCTAGGATGAAAAGTACGTCTAAAAAGCTTTAATTTGAGACATGCCTTTTTAGTAATACCGGCAATTACATATCCGGGTTACACTAAATTACAAATTATTGATTTCCTGCTGACATAGGGGTGTCATAACCCTGCCGTTTCTTGAGACATGATCGTTCGATTTCGCAGAATTCACGATTCGCATCTCATGAAATTAACCAAACAGTAATAGTATGAAAACCATGGAAAAAACAATGACCACGCAGGAAGTCGCCAACCGTTTTTTTGCCCTGTCGCAGGAAGGAAGATTTGATCAGATCCTGGAGGAGCTCTACGATGAAAATGTCAAGAGCGTCGAGCCCGCAGGATCTACCTGGCAGAGTGTACAGGGTCTCGGGAAGGTGAAAGAAAAGGCAACGCAATGGCAGGGTATGATCGAAGAGGTGCATAGTGGGTATACGAATAAGCCCCAGACGGCAGGTAACTATTTTGTCTGCACGATGGGGATGGACGTGACGATCAAAGGGCAACCCCGTATGAAAATGGATGAAGTGGCCCTCTACGAAGTGCGTGATGGAAAGATCATTCTGGAGCAATTCTTTTTTTAAGCAATCCTGGAACAGCCTTTTTTTCAGCCGCCGGGGACCCAGGAAGGGTTTCTCCGGCGGTTTTGTTTCATGAAAGTTGAATTACAATTCACCGACATGCTACATTCGTAAATCTTTGATGGAACTTTGTTACAATTATGAACCCATGTAAAGTATTCTACGATAACCTCCTCAATTTTCAATACCGTCAACCCTTCCCCATGAAAAGCAAAATCAAAACCAGCCCTGCCCTTTCGGTTAAACTGACCTGTGCTTTAATCATCATCCTGTCGGCAATGAGTTGCTCGAAAAAAGCACCAACGAAAACAACCGCCGCTGAGCCGGTCCAGTCTCCACTTCAACATCCACTTAATCCCCTTGGAATAGAGGAGATCAAACAGGTAAAACAAATTTTGCTCGCGGAAGGAAAAATGGACACAACATTCCGTTTTTATGTAATCAATTTGAACGAACCCCCCAAAGCGGAAATGTTGAAGTACAAATCAGGGGATACCTTCCGCCGGGAAGCTTTTGCCGTTCTGTATGACCGCCCCAACAACAAAACCTTTGAAGCCCTCGTGGATTTGAGGGCAAAAAAAGTTCTTTCTTTTGCCTTGATCCCGGGTGTCACAGCGGGTGGCTTCGCGGAAGACTCTGTGACGGATCAGATTCTCAAAAAGGATCCGTTGTGGCTCGCCGGACTTCAAAAAAGAGGAATTCACCCGGATTCCGTTAAAACTTCATTTGTATTCGCCGGCGAGATGGGTATCGCGCCACCGGATCACCGCGAAATGATCTGCACCCCGCAATACATCAATAAGAAGTATCACGAACTGCTGATCGACGGATTGGTGGCCTACGTGGATCTTACCACGGGGACCGTATTGAAAGTACTGGATGACGGAGGCAAAACCTTTTACAAACCTGAAGACATCGGTTATTTTGAAGGTGACTCCGCCAAATTATTGGTGCTCGAGTCCAAACCATTGAAGATCACACAGCCGGAAGGCAAGAGCTTTACCGTGGAGGGATTCCATGTCAAGGGTAAAAGCTGGTCATTCCGATTGGGGATGGATAACCGGGAAGGCCTGATCCTGCATGATGTACAGTACAATGACAACGGCGTTATGCGCACAGTGCTCTATCGCGCCTCCGTAGCCGAGATGTATGTTCCTTATGGTTCAACGGACCTTACCCACGCAGCCTGGAATTATTTTGATGTGGGGGCCTACCGTCTGGGCCAGGCCTATATTCACTCGATGAGTGGCCTGAAAGCGGGTGCGGATGTTCCCGAAAATTCAACGTTCCTTGCGGGTGTCTTTCACGATGAGCGGGGCGTACCGAAACAAGTGGATAGCGTGGTTGCCGTATATGAAGAGTATACCGGTCCTTTAACCCGCCACGGAAAATTTGCAAGAGGGGACAGGAACCTATCTGTAAAGTATTTTACCAAAGTGTGGAATTACGATTATGGCTTTAAATGGATATTTCACGAAGATGGAACGATTGAATTAAAAATGGAACTGACCGGCGTGGTAGGGATCAAGGGTGTGAATCGGACGACCGATCTGCCGGGCGGTGCGGATGAAACGGACAACGGCAATTATTATGGGACCCTCGTGGCGCCCCACGTGGAAGCGACGAACCATCAGCATTTCTTTACCTTCCGGCTGGACATGGACGTTGATGGAACAGAGAATATCGTCGAGGAAATGAACACGGTTAGTGTTCCCGCGAATCACAAGAATCCCTGGAGCAATGCGTTTGTCAGGCAAATGTCGTTGCTAAGAAATGAATCGGAAGGGCAGCGAAACATAAACGCAGGGACATACCGTCATTGGATGGTCGCCGATTCAAAAACAGTAAATGGACTGGGTCAACAAAAAAGCTACGTGCTCATGCCAGGTCAGAATGCGTCCCCGTTGGCCGCCGCGGGATCAGGTCCCCGCAAAATGGCTGACTTTCTGGAGCACCAGCTATGGGTAACTTCCTATAAAGAGAATGAATCGTATCCCGCCGGCGATTATCCCAACTCCCGCGGACAAAAAGATGGCTTGCCATCCTGGGTGAGTGACAATGAAAGTCTGCAGGGAAAGGATGTGGTACTTTGGTATAACCTGGGTGTTACACACATCGTGCGGCCGGAAGACTGGCCGATCATGACCGTGCATACGATGGGTTTCTCACTGATGCCATTTGGATTTTTTGAAAAGAATCCGGTGATCGGGAATAAACGCAACCCCGCGAGGTCAAGACTTGTCGTCGAAAAACAAGTGCCACCGGATGTTACGCTGTGCGTACCTTTACCAGCAGAGAAAAAAAGCGCGTCAAGGTAGCGCCAACATGGGGGCGAGTTCTAAAGCTTTTATTAATTTAAACCTCCAATCCGATACAAAATGATCGACCTGCGCAGCGATACCGTTACCAAACCCACGCCGGGCATGCTGGAAGCCATGTTTCAGGCAGATGTCGGCGACGATGTATTTGGCGATGATCCTACAGTCAAGAAGCTTGAAGAAAAATGCGCCAAACTCCTGGGCATGGAGGCCGCCGTATTTTGCCCTTCCGGAACCATGACCAACCAGATCGGGATCAATATTCTTACCCAGCCTGGTGATGAGGTGATCTGCTACAAGGGTTCACACATTTACAAGTACGAAGGGGGCGGAGTGGCTCGCAATACCGGTGCAAGTGTTCGCTTGGTTCAGGGAGACCGCGGCAGAATTTCCGTTGAGGAAATAGCCGCCAATATCAATCATGCCGATGACCCACATTATCCGCGCACGACCGTCGTATCATTGGAGAATACCGTTGTGCGGGAAGCGGGAAGTTACTATCAACTAGATCAGATTGCGGCCATCAGCCGGTACAGCCGCTCAAAAGGGTTGAGCATACACCTCGATGGCGCCCGGTTCTTTAATGCGCTGGCCGAAACAAAGGACAAGTCTTCTGATTTTGGACAGTACTTTGACACCATTTCAATCTGCCTTTCCAAAGGACTGGGTGCACCGGTAGGCTCCGTCCTGGCGTGCCGCAAAGAACTGGAGCCAAAAGCCCGGCGCGTGCGCAAAGTATTTGGCGGCGGAATGCGGCAGGCGGGCTTTTTGGCGGCCGCAGGAATTTATGCACTGGACCATCACATCAATCGGTTACCGGAAGACCATCAGCGCGCCAGGGAATTGGAAAAAGCATTGGCCCGTCAACCTTACGTTCAATCCATGATGCCGGTAGACACGAACATCGTCATCTTTGAGTTGGTACCGGAAGTGACTCAACAACAATTCTTAATCAAAGCCGAAGAACTTCAAATCAAGGCTTTAAAGTTTAATACGAACGAAATCCGGCTCGTGACGCATCTTGATTTTAACGATTCCATGCTCGAGAGAACAGTCTCCGCAATCTCAAAAATCCATTTTTGATGCTGCTGAATTCCTCACATCCTTTGGCCGATCGAATGCGGCCGTCCAAGCTCGAAGACCTTGTCGGACAAGATCACCTCGTTGGACCGAACGGAATTATCCGCAAAGCGATCGCCTCAGGAAATGTACCCTCCATGATCCTCTGGGGACCACCGGGCGTTGGGAAAACAACCATCGCGAACATCATTGCAAATGAAGTGAAACGACCTTTCCATGCGCTGAGTGCTGTTAGTGCAGGGGTCAAAGATGTCCGCGAAGTCATTGATACCGCGCGGCGCACGAACCGGAGCATCTTGTTTATCGATGAAATTCACCGCTTCAATAAATCTCAACAGGACGCCTTGTTGAGCGCGGTGGAAAAAGGAACGATTACGCTTATTGGCGCGACAACGGAAAATCCATCGTTCGAAGTCAACTCCGCCTTATTATCGCGATGCCAGGTATACACACTAAAGCCGCTCGGGGAAGAAGAATTACTAAGCCTGGTGACCCAGGCCTTGAAGAAAGATGAAGAATTAAAGAAGCGGAAGATCACTGTCAAGGAACACACAGCGCTGCTGAATATTTCAGGGGGGGATGCCCGAAAGGTTTTGAATTTGATCGAACTGATAGCCGAATCGACCCCCGGAGAAATTGTTGTGACCGATGAACTGGTCATCGATGTCGCGCAAAAGCGTATTGCCATCTATGATAAAAGTGGCGAGCAACACTACGACATTATTTCTGCATTTATCAAGTCGATCCGCGGCAGCGATCCGAACGCTGCCGTCTATTACCTTGCACGCATGATCGAGGGCGGCGAGGACGTTAAATTCATTGCAAGAAGAATGGTGATCCTTGCCTCCGAAGATATTGGCAACGCCAATCCCACTGCGCTGGTGATAGCCACAACAACCTTCCAGGCGGTAGACGTGATCGGTTACCCGGAGGCCAGGATTATCCTGTCGCAGTGCGCCATTTACCTTGCCAGTTCGCCGAAGAGCAACGCAAGTTATACCGCCATTGAAAAAGCCCTGGGCACCGTCCGTGAAACCGGAGACCTATCAGTCCCGTTATCGATACGAAACGCCCCCACGAAGTTGATGAAAGAACTGAATTATGGGAAAGACTATCAATACGCCCACAGCTTCGAAGGGAATTTTGTGGACATGGAATTCCTGCCCGATCAAGTCAAAGGCGTAAAATTCTACGACCCCGGCTCCAACCCCCGCGAGGAGGAATTGCGCAATTATCTAAAAAAACTGTGGGGAAAAAAATATGATTATTAAAAGAGATCCTCTTTCTTCGGCATTCTCCGTGTTGAAAATGGTGTTAAATCCTTTTACCACAGAGAACACAGAGGGAATGCACACAGAGATCACTGAGAAGTACGTGCAAAATAGAGCTTCCCACTCAGTGCACTCTGTGCTGCATTCCTCAGTGGCCTCTGTGGTAAAAATGACCAAATCCTCTTTCGAAGGGCTTCACAGTAAAACTCACCCGAGCGCGGTGCGGCACTTTCCCTTGCAGTCACAGGATACATTGAGCTTAACGGAGCAAAATTCTGGGTGAGGCCATGAACCAACGAATACTCTTCGAATATTCTCCGGCTTTTATTCTCCTGTGCATTGCACTGGGGATTGCTTATGCCTGGATATTGTATCGCGCCAAACACACCTGGGGCCACCGCACGAACCAAATTCTGTTTGTCCTGCGCGCCATTGTCGTGTCCTTGCTTGCCTTCCTGCTGATTGGTCCGATCCTGAAACTCACCAGGAACATTATTGAAAAGCCGGCGCTGGTTTTTCTGATTGATAATTCCCTTTCCGTCAAGGAAACCACCGACTCGGTCCAGCGACAGAAGATCGAACAGGACCTGACCAGATTGGAAAAATCACTCGGAGAAGTGGGCTACGAAGTAGTCCGGAGAAATCTTTCCGGAGAAGCCCGGGGTTTTTCAGGGTCAGCCCATCCCACGTCCGATCTTGCGGGATCCATCCGCGGCGTTGTGGCTGATTTCGAAGGAAAAAATCTCGGAGGTTTGGTACTCTTATCCGATGGAATTTATAACTCAGGGGCCTCGCCGCTTTATTCTCCGCTCCGGATTCCCGTTTACACCGTTGGGCTCGGGGATACGACGCAACACCTTGACCTGGTACTAAAGAATCTTTCCTTCAACAAGATCGCCTATCAAGGAAATAAGTTTCCCCTGCGCGCGGAGGTATTGGTACAAGGCCTGCCCAATCAAATCGTCACCGTATCAATCTACCAGCGTGGAATGCGGGTGATACAGCAGCAAAAAAACACGGGCGACAAGCTCTTGCTTAGTCTTGACTTTGAACTCAATGCCACAGAAAAGGGACTTCAGCGAATAGATGTGGTCGTTGAGCCCCTTGTGCAGGAAGCCAACAAAAAGAATAACCGTGCCAGCGCATTTGTAGAAGTAGTCGAGGGAAGAAAGAAAATCCTGGTCATTGCCCCCGCACCACACCCCGACATCAAAGCATTGCGTCTGGTGGTGGAGAAAAACTCAAACTATGAATTTGTTTTGCATATCCCCGGTATTAAAGAAGCCGATGCTTCCCTCTTGCAGCCCGGCAAAGCAGATTTGATCATTTTTCACCAGGTGGCAGACGTGCAAGGAAAGACCAATTTGCTTTTTTCAAAACTGGGTCAGGGGTCCTCTTCTGTTATGATCATCATTGGCACTGGCAGCGCTTTGCGCCAGTTGCAGGCCAACGGCATCCCACTAACCTTTGAAAATGTGGGTCAATGGGATGAAGTAACGCCGGTTATCAACCCTTCCTTCCATGATTTTGGTTTTTCGGATCACATTAACACCGCATTTGCAAAATATCCCCCTTTGAATGTGCCCTTTGGTAAGTTCACTTATCCGGCCAACGCTGCGGTATTATTGTCACAGCGAATCGGCAACGTCAATACCGACCGGCCACTGATACTTACTTACAATGAAGACAAACGAAAAACAGGGATCGTGATCGGTGAGGGCATCTGGCGCTGGAGGTTGACTGAATTTCATGACAGTCAAAAGACAGAAAGTTTCGATGAGGTCTTTTCAAAATTAATTCAGTACCTGAGCACCCAGGAGGATAAGCGTAAGTTCAAAAGCTTTCCCATCCAAAATGAATTTACCGACGCGGAGCCTGTTGTGTTTGAAAGCCAGGTTTATAACGACCTCTTTGAACAAGTTTACGGAAACAAAGTTGACCTTGAACTGCGCAATGAGCAAGGCAAATCCCAGGCATACAACTATGTCACCAGCCCCGGAGGCACCCGTTACCGCATTGGAGGATTGAAGGAAGGCGTCTACCGGTACAAAGCCTCCACCGACATGAGTGGCAAGCGTGAGGAGGTGCGGGGAGAATTTCTCGTGACCGCCCAGAATATCGAAGCCCAAAACCTGATGGCCGACTTCGGGCTCTTGCGCAAACTAGCCGATCATACCGGAGGTAAGTTTTATACGATAGAAGAGCTTCCACGGCTGCAGGATGATCTAAGTACCGTGAAGGCTAAGAGCCTGATCCATTCCGAGGAGTCATTTAACCCCTTGATCCACCTGAAGGTCGTTTTCTTTTTCCTCTTGCTGTTGATGAGCGCTGAATGGTTCCTTAGAAAATACCTGGGGGCGTACTGAGCGGTGATCGGTAATCGGTGATCGGTAATCGGTGATCGGTAATCGGCCTGCCCCGACTGCGTCGGGGTGATCGGTGTGTAAGTGTGCGCAAAATTTGTCTGGAAATCCGGAATAATCTTAGTGGTCTTTTTTGGTGGCTCATCCGTAAATTGGGCTTCAGAGACTTGATTTCCAAAAAAATGAAACACGTCGGAAGTTTTAGAGACCTGGAGGTATATACACTTTCACGACAATTAGCAAAAGAGATTTTTGAAGTCACCAAGATGTTTCCTAAGGGAGAAATGTATTCTCTTACGGATCAGATCAGGAGTTCCTATATTTCAAATGAACTAGCCACTGACTTATTACGAC
>JBGPGZ010000168.1:0-8440 GCA_041484175.1 Cyclobacteriaceae bacterium
GTGGTTCATCGTGTTCTTTGTGCCTGCGCACCGAATGCTTCGGCACACAGGTGTGACCCTGAATTTTTAGGTCACGAAATCACAAAGAACCACAATAGACACAACGGGATTCTTCCAATTTCGCTATGAGTTATTATTACAAAACCTGACTTAAATCTATTTGTAGTGAAGCTAAAGGCTTTATCGATCATCGTAGTTGGATCGCTATCCATTATTGCGTGTACAAAAACGGACGTGAGGAAATCGCCCGAACCGGCACCTTTTATTTATTTTGGTGGCGATTTGTCCTACGCAAATCAGATCCTTGATCACAACGGCGTCTATAAAGATCAGGGAGGAGTGCAAAGTCCTTATAAAATTTATTTTGATCACGGTGCCAACCTGGTCCGGCTGCGATTGTGGCACAACCCTGTCTGGACAAAAGATGTTTATGGTGCCGATGGTAAACAATTATACAGTGATCTCCTGGATGCAGAAAAGACTATCCGTCTGGCCAAGGACCAGGGCATGGCTGTGCTGCTCGACTTCCACTATTCCGACAATTGGGCTGATGCTGGAAAGCAAGAAGTGCCGATAGCATGGCGTGATATAAAAGACATCGCCGTGCTCAAGGATTCTGTTTATCAATACACATACAAGACATTGAGGTATCTGGATTCCAGGAGCATTATGCCGGAGTTGGTTCAGATCGGCAATGAGATCAATTGCGGTCTCTTTTTCACCAACGTGGAAGCCGGCTTCCCAACATGCAATGTCTGCAATGATCAATGGCAGCAAGCCGGTGAAGTAATCAACAAATGCATCGCTGCTGTTCGGGTAGCCGCGAAGTTGTCGTCAGTCAAATCCAAAGTGGTTCTTCATGTTGCAGACCCAAAAAATGTCGAATGGTGGTTTGATAATATAAAGACGAAGGGCGGCGTTACCGATTTTGATGTGGTAGGATTCTCGTACTATCCGCTTTGGCATACCACCGTTTCCGTTGATAAGCTTTCAGAAAATATCTCCACATTCAAGAAGTATGGCAAGGACGTGATGATTCTCGAAACGGCGTACCCCTGGACCAAGGATGGTGATGATAATTACACTAATCTTTTTGGAGCGGAAAGCCCGATTACAGGTTACCCTTTCTCGATCAAAGGGCAATATGACATCATGATAAAGATCACGCAGGAAGTAATCGATGGGGGAGGCTCCGGTATCGTTTACTGGGAGCCAGACTGGATTACCTCTGCCATGAAAGACCCATGGGGAACCGGTTCTGCCTGGGAAAACAATACTTTTTTTGATTTTGACGGCAATGTTATTCAGGGAATTGATTTTATGAAGTACGAATACAAAAAGAATTAATGGAGAAATTCAGAATTAAACGCATGCATCGGCAAGTCCTCCTTTTGAGCGGATGCCTGACGATTCTCTTATTGATGTCGATGATCGCAAAATCCCAGGACGTTGCCAAAAAGTCGACCGGGGAAGTTTATGTGGATAATAACGGCGTGATGCGTTGGGGAAAAACAAAGGAGGAAGTCCATGCTTTTGGAATAAATTATACGGTCCCTTTTGCTTACGCATACCGGGCTGGAAAGAAACTCGGCATTCCGCTGGAGAAGGCCATCGATAATGATGTCTATCACTTCGCGCGTCTTGGTTTTGATTGTTTTCGTGTTCATGTATGGGATTGTGAGATCAGCGATACGCTGGGCAATCTCCTCAACAACGAGCACCTGAAGCTTTTTGATTACTTATTAATGAAGATGAAGGAAAGGGGCATGAAATTGATCATCACACCGATTGCTTTTTGGCCCAACGGATACCCGGAGCCTCCGGAGAAAACACCGGGGTTTGCCACCAAGTACGGAAAAGAGGCCTGCCTCACCGATCCCGGGGCGATCAAAGCCCAGGAACAATACCTTTATCAGTTTCTGAATCACGTCAATGCCTACACGGGGGTGGCGTACAAAGAGGATCCGGACATTATCGCTTTTGAGGTATGCAACGAACCGCACCACAGGGAGTCACCCGGAAAAGTGACGGAATTTATTAATCGCATGGTTGCGTCGATGCGGAATACCGGATGCAAAAGACCTATATTCTATAATATCAGTCACAGTATACAGTTGACCGATGCTTATTTTAATTCAAACATTCAAGGAGGCACTTTTCAATGGTATCCTACCGGACTGGGTGCGCGTCATGAACTCCGGGGAAATTTGTTGCCCAACGTTGATAAGTACACGATCCCATTTGCCGGCAATCCCCGGTTTAAAAAAATAGCCAAAATAGTTTATGAGTTTGATGCTGCCGATGTGGGGCGCTCTTACATTTATCCTGCCATGGCCCGGAGTTTCAGGGAAGCCGGCATTCAGGTAGCTACTCACTTTTCTTACGACCCCACTTACCTTGCTTTTGCCAACACGGAATACAGTACGCATTATATGAATCTTGCCTACGCGCCCCCAAAAGCCATCAGCCTGAAAATAGCGTCGGAAGTTTTTCATCGGATTCCGATGAACAAAAGTTTCGGGACCTATCCAGCCAATACTTCATTTGATGTGTTCAAGGTAAGCTATGAACATGATCTGGCCGAAATGATCTCGGATGACAAATTCTTCTATACCAATCACACCAATTCCCATCCGCTGGCTCCTGACAAGCTGCAACACATCGCTGGGTGCGGCAGCTCGCCATTGGTCACTTATGATGGAACTGGCGCTTATTTTATTGACCAACTGGAGAAGGGCGTTTGGAGACTGGAAGTTATGCCGGATGCCATTTGGGTGAGTGACCCGTTTGAAAGGACGAGCCTGAGGAAAGAAGTCGCTATTATTAATTGGAGAGCATGGCCGATGACGATCAACCTTCCCGACCTTGGGGCGGATTATGAGATCAAACCGCTGAATGAAATGGCAGGAACAAGTGCCAAAGCGGTGGAAAGGTCTATTTCAATTTCTCCGGGAACTTATCTGCTGACGGGACCGGGAACGCATGCAAAGCACGAGGGGGACGATCGCTGGAACAATATTACCCTGAAAGAATTCGCCGCGCCGGCCACCACGCTCAGGAAAACGTATGTACTTCATAAACCGTGGAACGAGATTTCAACCGGCAGTCCGTGTAAGATCGAAGCTACTATTGTATCGGCGGATGAACCCGAGTCGGTAGAACTAAGTGTCCTTGCCGGGGGATTCAGACCCGAGGTTTTGAAAATGGAAAAGACAAAAGGGTATCAGTATGAAGTCAGTCTTCCTGAAAAAATGATTCACGAAGGATTTCTGAAGTATTACATTTCCGTAAAAGAGAAGGGGAGTTATCGCACCTATCCTGCGGGGTTGGGCGGGCACCCTTCCGATTGGGATTATTATGATCAAAATACCTATCAGACAAGAATGGTATCTTCCACGGCGCCGATGTATTTATTCAACGCCACCACCGACACCGACGAGATGGCCCGGCCGTGGATCCGGGGTTCGTCCCTGGTACCTGCGAGTGAACCAGGAAAGGGGGAGCTTTTGGTGAACGTGGAGAAATTGTTTGCGGATGATCCGGAAAATAAGAATGCCGAAAAGCGATATGATTATTCCTTCCGGTATTCCTTCACACCAAAAATTCAGGGGAGGGCGCAAGATCTTTCCACCAAGCACAAACTAATCTTCCATGGCCGGTCGCTCAATGAGAAACCATGCAAACTCGCGTTGGCGCTTGTAATGAAAGACGGCTCCGCCTATGGTGGCGTCATCACGGTGGATAGAGAGCGGGCCGAATACAGTTTATCGTTGACCGATCTAAAACGTGTAAAAACAGTAAACCTCCCAAGACCGTACCCTACTTTTCTGCCTTATTATTTTGATTGCGAAATGCCAGGCACCTTTGACATTAATGCGGTCGAGAGTCTGCAATTTTCGCTCGGGCCTGGAATGGCGGAAGATGAGTTGAACGGAAAGCATGGCATTGCGATTCAGACCGTGAGGTTGGAATAGTTACTATCTCCTTGTGTTCTTTGTGCATGCCTTGTGACTTTGTGGTTAAATGCATTCACCACAAGGAGTACAAAGGCTTCACAAAGTTCACAAAGAAGAAGAGCGATGGCGCCTCTCTTAGGCCTGCCCGCCAAAGCACAGCGCAGGTGGGGCCGGGGGTAAGCGAGGGATTCGAGCTACCTTCTTTTCCCCGGGTGGAACCTGCGCCAAGAGATTTTATTTTATTTTGACCTATTTTGCGCTTTCAGTCAATGATCAAAAACGGGATCCACCATCCTTCCGTGAGAATTGCAACGAATATCTTCTCGTGGCTCATCGTACTCATGGGCGGTTTACAAATTGATTCGTGCAAAAAAGAGGATATTCAGCCGCTCAACCTGGTATCGATCCTTGCCGACAATGTCGATTTAAACGGATCCGGTGGCCGGTTTGGCGTGGCCACTACCGCGTCCATCACCGCCACCTTTACCGGGGACATAGATCCGACATCGGTACTTTCTACTTCCGTGACCATGACGCGCGACTATGACGGCGCCCCAGTTCCATTGACCTTGATCGTTTCAAGAAATATACTGACCATCAAATCGACAGCCAACCTTCTATCAGGGGCACTTTATGCCTTGTCTATCAGCTCCGACATAAAGTCTGTTCATGGTGTGGCTTTTGGAGCCTTCAACACGGATTTCAAAACCGCCGGAACGTTTGTTCCTTCCAATCAGATCGCTTATTGGAGTTTTGAAAACAGCGTGGACGATGTGGTGAGCAATCATGACCCCACCTCCGCTTTGGACGCGGTAGCCATTACATATGCCGCCAGCAAGAATCCATCCTCCGGCAAGGCAGCCTCGTTCGACGGCAAGACAAGCATTATCCAGGTACCCGGCGGCGCTGCATTGCTTGGACCGGAATTTTCGATCAGCTTCTGGATGTACCTCAACAGCGACAACCATGTTGATGCCGGTGGTAAGCAGAAAGGTAATTTTGTTTTGGGGGTCGGCAATGTGCATGGACTTCAGTTCGAAGTTGAGCCAGGCTACGCGTGGTGCCGGATGTCTCAGGGTTTGTTGTTAAGCGACAATACTTCCACCACCAATGACTTTCAGTTTTACGCCAATGGTGTTACCAACGCCAATCTCTTGGGTCAACCCGACAGTATAAAAAGTGGAATTGAGAACGCGACGACGGTGAATCAAAGTTTTGGGAGCGCTGGATTAAAAGCGAGACTGGACAAAACATGGGCCCACATCGTTTTTACATTTTATGATTCCACAAAAAGCAGGTCGTTATACATCAATGGCGAGTTGATGTACACTCAAGACCTCGGTCTTTTAAACAATCCCGCCGTCATAGCGGGTTTTCGGCCGCTGGCGCTGGCGACCAGTATCAAATTCGTGCCGGACACAAGCATCCCCGCGATGTACGACGATAAATTTATTTTTGGTTTTTGGCAAAGCAAGGAGGCTACGTTCGGGGGCACATCGGGTAATTACACCAATGTCGATGCGAATCATTTCCACGGCCTGCTCGATGACGTGAGGATTTTCAACAAATCACTCACCGACAAGGAGGTGTCGCTCATCTATGGCGATGAAAGACCGTAGGGGGAAAATGAGGAGTAACGTGTAAGGGGTAAAGAGTCTTAAATTGGATTATTAATTTCAGCGGATTGAATTACAGAACTCAAAAATTGTGGAACTTATTTATGGCCGCGCCGGAAGTGCAGGCTTCAAAATCGAAATTGGGTTTTCAATAATATAAAAACGAATCTATGCGGCATCTACCTCTTTTGCTCCTACTGGCCATTTTCACAACGGCCTGCAATAACCCTTCTCCCTCGGCCCGTGATCCGATCGAAAAGAGAATAGATTCAGTGATGGCACGCATGACCATCGATGAAAAAGTGGGCCAGCTCACGCTCTACACGAGTGATTGGGATGTCACGGGCCCGACGATGCGGTCTGGATACAAGGAAGACATCAAGTCGGGGAAAGTGGGTGCTATCTTCAACGCCTTTACCGTTAACTACACACGCGATCTCCAAAAACTTGCCGTGGAAGGAACCCGCTTGCATATTCCCCTGCTGTTTGGTTATGACGTGATCCATGGACACCGTACGATTTTTCCGATCCCGCTGGGATTGGCTTCCAGCTGGGATCTCAAGGCGATTGAACTGTCGGCCAGGATTGCCGCGACGGAAGCCTCGGCCGAGGGGTTGCATTGGGCGTTTGGACCCATGGTCGACATTGCGCGCGATCCGCGGTGGGGGAGAATCGCCGAAGGTGCGGGTGAGGATACGTACCTGGGTTCTGAAATTGCGAGGGTGATGGTAAAAGGATATCAGGGTGAGAAGCTTGGCGACCTGAATTCGGTGATGGCATCGGTAAAGCATTTTGCTGCCTACGGAGCCGCCCAGAGTGGACGCGATTACAACACAGTAGACATGTCGGAACGCACGTTGCGTGAAGTGTATTTGCCACCCTACAAATCAGCGGTCGATGCAGGGGCTGCCACGGTAATGTCTTCATTTAACGATCTCGATGGGGTCCCAGCTTCTGGCAATAAATTTCTGATGACCGATGTGTTGAGAAAGGAATGGGGCTTTACAGGATTTGTCGTATCGGACTACACCTCCATTATGGAGATGATCTCTCATGGCGTTGCCGCCGATACTGCCTCGGCAGCCGCGCTGGCTATTGAGGCGGGTGTGGACATGGATATGCAGGCCGGATTCTATCAGGAAGCTTTGGCCAGGGTGGTTAAAGAGGGTAAAATAAAACAGGAACTGATCGATCTTTCGGTTCGAAGGATTTTGAGAAAAAAATTTGAATTGGGATTGTTCGACGACCCTTATCGGTACAGTGATTCTGCCCGTGAAAAAGAAAAGGTGATGACACCTGCGTTTTTGGAAGTCGCCCGCGACATCGGCAGAAAGTCAATCATATTGTTAAAGAATGCCCGTTTGCCTGGGTGGGAAACAGGACTTTTGCCGTTGTCTAAATCGGTAAAAAAATTGGCGGTCATCGGTCCGCTGGCCAATGCAAAAAAGGAGATGATCGGTTCCTGGTCTGCGGCCGGCGACTGGACAAAATCAATTACTTTATTGGAAGGGATAAAGGAGAAGATTGCCGCCGGAACCAGCGTGGTTTATGCAAAAGGCTGCAACATCAACGATGATTCGACCACCTATTTTACACTGGCGGTCCGTGCCGCTTCTCAATCGGACGTCGTGATACTTGCTCTTGGAGAGGCTGCTTTGATGACGGGCGAGGCTGCCAGCCGTTCCTCTCTTGAATTGCCGGGTGTCCAGCAAAAACTCGCCGAGGAAATCTATAAGACAGGGAAGCCTGTTATCGTGGTGTTGATGAATGGCCGGCCACTTACGATCAAATGGCTGGATCAACATGTCAATTCCATTTTGGAAACCTGGTTTTTGGGAACACAAGCAGGGCATGCAATCGCCGATGTGCTGTTCGGAGACTATAACCCCTCCGGAAAGCTAACTGTCACATTTCCCCAAACCATCGGACAGGTGCCGATCTTTTACAATATGAAAAATACGGGACGTCCCCTCGACCCAAACAATAAGTACACCTCTAAATACCTGGATGTTTCCAATGAACCGCTTTATCCTTTCGGGTTTGGATTAAGCTATACTTCCTTTACTTACGGCAATGTTGCTGTTAGCAAAAGTGATAAGGCCGATCAACGCGAATTGACGGTAACGTGCCGGGTAACCAACAGCGGGAGCAGGGCAGGCGAAGAGGTGGTGCAATTGTATGTCCGGGATTTGGTTGGTAGCGTGACTCGGCCTGTCAAGGAATTGAAAGGGTTCCAGAAGATCCTGCTTGGTCCCGGTGCATCAAAGGATATTGTGTTTACCATCCGGCCCGTCGACTTGTCATTTTATCGGAAAGACATGAGTTTTGGACCAGAGCCGGGAGATTTCCAGGTATTTGTTGGAGGCAACTCGAGGGATGTGAAGATGGCCGTATTTGAGCTGACTGAAAAAAAAGAGACCGGATACGACTTTCTTGTTGGACACTAGTCATTGGTAATTAGCAATTAGTAATTTGTCGAAGTTGCATCTCCCAATGACGAATGACCAATGACCAAAACACAGGACCACAAAGTACACAAAGGTTTCACAAAGAGAATTCTAATAGATCCAACGCATCTCCCCAATGACGAATGACCAATGACTAATGACTAAGTTGGTTAGAAAAACGCTCAAAGTAGTCCTCTAGGCCGGTAATTAGGTGTTTGGTGATCAGTAATTGACAGAACACAAAATTTTTTGAATTCCTTATTGTCTTAGCGTCTTGTTGGCAAAATACTCCGCTGTGCAAAGAACCTGTCCGTTTTTAAGGAAACTAGTGGTCCTTAACAGGCCTCCAGCTCTTATGTTTGAGGTGAAAGTATAGCATTGATCCACCGATCAGGACCGTGCCGGCGAAGGAAATAATATA
>JBGPGZ010000169.1:0-8433 GCA_041484175.1 Cyclobacteriaceae bacterium
CGCCCGAGGAATTCATGGAGTTGGTGGATGCTTTTCATAAGGAAGATATAGGCGTGATACTGGATTGGGTGCCCTCTCACTTTCCTGGTGATGTACACGGTCTTTACAAATTTGACGGAACCCATTTATATGAGCACGCCGATCCGCGCAAGGGATTTCATCCCGATTGGAGCAGCTACATATATAACTATGGCCGACCGGAGGTTTGTTCGTTTCTCATCAGCAATGCCTTGTTTTGGCTGGACCGATTTCACATTGACGGTTTGCGGGTGGATGCGGTCGCTTCCATACTCTACCTGGATTATTCGCGGAAAGCAGGGGAATGGATTCCTAATCAATATGGCGGCAACGAGAACCTGGAGGCCATTCATTTTTTGAAGGAGTTTAATGAAGTTGTGTACGGGAGTTTTCCGGACACGATTACCATTGCTGAAGAATCAACCGCCTGGCCGGGTGTTTCCAGACCCACTTATCTGGGGGGTTTGGGATTCGGCCAAAAATGGATGATGGGGTGGATGCATGACACCCTCCATTACTTCCAGAAGGATTCTGTCCATCGCAAGTATCATCAAAATGAAATCACCTTTAGTATCATGTACGTATTCACCGAAAACTTCATGCTGCCACTCTCGCACGATGAAGTAGTGCATGGCAAAGGGTCCCTCATGGGCAGGATGCCAGGTGATGAATGGAGAAAGTTTGCCAACCTGCGATTGCTTTTCAGCTACATGTATACCCACCCGGGAACCAAGCTGGTGTTTATGGGTGGAGAATTCGGCCAGACCGCCGAGTGGAATCATGACAAGAGCTTGGACTGGCACTTGACACAATATGATTTTCACCGCGGTGTACAGGCGCTTTTCAAAGATCTGAATGCGTTGTACAAAACGGAACCTGCCTTGTATCATTTTCCTTTTGATCAGCGCGGCTTTGAGTGGGTGGATTATTCGGATACGGAAAACAGTGTGATCATCTATATGCGGAAATCAGAGGACCCGAAGGAATCCCTGGTGGTAGTATGTAATTTCACACCGGAAGCCCGGCAACATTATCGCGTCGGCGTTCCCTACCGCGGAACCTGGACGGAAATATTTAATTCGAATAACTCGAAGTATGGTGGCAGCGGCGCATTGAATCATGGCTTGCTTTACACTTCACCAGTCAAATACCATGGTAAGGACTACTCCATTTCCATCACCTTGCCGCCCCTCGGGACGTCCCTTCTAAAACTACACGAGGAAATGGCAGAATTTGAGATTGAATAGACAACCAACAAACGCACGCGACATCGATAGGTTCTTCATTTGAGCATGGATTCAAGCAACAAAAAATATATTTGTATTCACGGTCACTTCTACCAGCCTCCCCGCGAAAATGCCTGGCTGGAGGTTATTGAAGTTCAGGATTCAGCACACCCTTACCATGACTGGAATGAACGGATTGCGGCTGAATGCTATTCACCAAATGCCTCCTCCCGGATCCTGGATGCCAAAAAGGTCATCAAGAACATCATCAACAACTATTCAAAGATAAGCTTCAACTTCGGTCCAACCCTGTTGTCGTGGATGGAGATTAGCGCGAAGGCCACCTATGATGCCATCATCGAGGCTGATAAAGAAAGCATCGAGTATTTCGGAGGTCACGGCTCCGCCATGGCACAGGTTTATAATCATGTGATCATGCCGTTGGCCAGTCGGAGGGACAAGGAGACGCAGGTCCTTTGGGGTCTCCGTGATTTTGAATCACGTTTTAAGCGCCGCGCCGCAGGCATGTGGTTGGCAGAGACCGCCGTAGATCTTGAAACACTGGAAATCCTCGCCGAAAACCATATTCGATTTACCGTTCTTGCGCCGCGACAGGCAAAGGCAACGCGCAAGATCGGAAGCCCGGATTGGGAGCTTGTTCATGATAAGACGGTAGACACTCGCAAGGCGTACCGTTGCGAACTCCCCTCGGGGAAATCGATCGTTCTCTTTTTTTATAATGGTGACATATCTCAGTCCATTGCCTTTAACGGCTTGTTGAATGATGGGAAAAGGTTTGCCGAGAGCCTGCTGGATTCTTTCGACAGCAAAGAAGAGCAGCCCCAGCTGGTCCACGTCGCTACCGATGGTGAAACCTACGGCCATCATCACAAACATGGAGAGATGGCCCTTGCTTTTTGTATTGATCACATCGAAAAGGGCACGCGCGCAAACCTTACCAATTACGCTCAATTTCTTTCGCTTGTTCCGGTTACGCAGGAAGCCCAGATTATTGAAGCTAGTTCCTGGAGCTGTGTGCATGGCGTGGAGCGGTGGCGATCGGATTGCGGTTGTAATTCAGGAAGTCATCCGGGGTGGCATCAGAAATGGAGAGGCCCTTTGCGTGAATCGCTGGACTGGCTGCGCGACACAGTAGGTCAGATTTTTGAAGAGGAGGGAGCCAAGATGTTAAAAGACCCCTGGAAGGCAAGGGATGAATATATCCAAGTCATCCTCCGGAGGAGTGACGACAATATCAAACGCTTTCTTCGGGATCATGCCTTGGCCGATGCCAATCAAAATAAGGTTTTGCGCATGATGGAAATGCAGCGTCATGCGATGTTGATGTATACAAGCTGTGGTTGGTTCTTTGACGAGGTTTCAGGGATTGAAACAACCCAGGTGATGCAGTATGCCTGCCGTGTAATCCAGTTAGCCAATCAAACCGGAGAAGTGGATCTGGAAATGGAATTCATGAAGCAACTGGACCAGGCCCCCAGCAATGTTCCTGCTTATGAGAATGCCGCCCAGGTTTACCGGAAGTACGTAATTCCTTCGCGCACCAATCTTCAACGCGTGGGAATGCACTTTGCTGTCTCGTCGCTTTTTGAAGATGAACCCGAGTCGTTGACGATTTTTAACTACAGCACCGCCAATGAATTTTTTATCAAGAAAGAAGCGGGTGAGCAAAAGCTGGCATTGGGCATCACGAAGGTAAAGTCGTTGGTAACGCAGTCTGAAAAAAAATTCGCGTTCGCCGTTGTCTGCATCGGGGTGCACAACATTATTGGCAATATATCGCTCGACATGGACCCGGAAAAGTTTGCCAGCATGCAGTTTCGAATAGTCACGGCTTTTAACGAGGGGCGGCTGGGTGATGTAATCGGGCTGATGCAAACTTATTTCGGGCCGGACAAATATACGATCTGGCAACTTTTCCAGGACGAGAAGCGCAAGATCCTGGACCAGATCGCCCAGCAGAGCCTGCAGGAGTTGGAAGAATCGCTGCGGAGAACCTACAACCGCGATTACCCCCTTGTCAATGCTTTGGCCAACAATTCGATCCCTATTCCCAACGCTTACCGGACCACCTTCGAATATATTTTGAATGCCGACCTGATCGATTGTTTCCAATCGGACAAAATCAACATCAAGGAGCTCGAGAGGATATCGGGGGAGATGGAGCGATGGAACCTGAAGCTCGAAGACATCGAAAAAATCGAGCGGCTGGCGGGAGATAGTATCTTCCGGGAGCTCAGTCGCATCAGCAGCGAACGCGAAAATGCAAAGCGGATACAGCGGCTCAACCGGTTATTTCCATTACTCACGAAATTTCACCTCGAGCCAAATCTGCATATCAGCCAGAATCTTTATTTTGAAATTTCCATGGATAACAAAGCCGGAGGAAATGCCGAACCGGATAAAGACTGGCTTGAACAGTTTAATTTGTTAGGGGATAACCTGGGGATTAAGGTAGAATAGCCCTCAAGCCAACCCTCCCCGGCGTGAGGGGCTAACCAGTAACTCTTACTTCATGGTATTTATCCAAATAATCCCATATCAGGCTGCTGGCACCCAGAATCGGCGCGGCCTGATTTTGCAAACCGGAAGGCAGGACCTTCACTTTTCCCCTGAAAAGGGGCATCAGATTTTCTTCCATATGGCGAACCGTAGGCTTGAAGATGAGATCTCCCGCCATCGACAACCCACCAAATAAAAAAATCGCTTCGGGATCGGTGTGAACTACCGTCTCTGCCAACTTCATCCCCAGGATTCGGCCGGTATATTCGAAGGCGGCTTTCGCGACAATATCGCCGCGATGAGCGGCCTCTGTAATCATCTTTGTATTCAAATTGTCAAAACTGATTCCCCGTAACTCGCTCGGCTCCAAATGGTCCGCAAGCAGTTTATACACCGTGCGCTTGATGCCCGTGGCAGACACATACGTTTCCAGGCATCCGCGCTTTCCGCAATTACAATAACGTCCGGTTGGATTCACCGAAGTGTGGCCCAATTCGCCGGCTATGCCGTGATGCCCGTTTAATAACATTCCACTGCAAACAAAACCACTGCCCAGTCCCGTGCCCAGCGTGATGACAACAAAATCTCTCATGTTCTTGGCATTGCCATAGATCATTTCCCCGACAGCCGCAGCGTTAGCATCATTGGTCAAAACGCAGGGGACACTGAATTCGTCCTTAAACATTTTGGCCAGTGGCAACACGCCCTTCCAGCGGAGATTGGTCGCACGCTCGATCGTGCCGGTATAATAATTCCCATTGGCGGCCCCCACGCCAATCCCCACGACCCTTGAGTCTTTGGGAAGGAAATGCATGCCTTCGCGCAAAGCGTCCGCCATCGCATCAAAGTAGTCCGTGAAGTCCTGATAGTCGGTGGTAACGATGTTACCCTGGTAATGAACACAGCCTTCACGATCTACGATACCATATTTCGTGTTGGTTCCCCCGATGTCGATCCCGATGGTAAGGTCTCTCATGCTTGATGGATAGTGTTTAGATGGAGAGGATTTTTGCAATTCGGATTAATTCACTGTCAATTTCATGATGCTGGGAAATGATTGTGTCGTATAGATTGTAGACAATCTTATTGTTCCTGATGCCAATGATGACGTCGCTCTTGTCCTTCAAAAGACCCTCCACGGCGGCGATCCCCATTTTGCTTGCCAGGACGCGGTCAAAATAGCTCGGAGCCCCACCGCGTTGTAAATGACCCAGGATGGTGACTTTGATATCAAAATAGTTATTTCGTTCCGTAAATTTTTTGGCCAGTTCCATCGCGCCACCCAATTTACTCCCCTCTGCAACTACTACAAGACTCGACCTGCGATGGGTTTTTTCTCCTTCATCCAATTTTTCGAATAGCTGCTCGATCGTCATCGACTCTTCCGGAATAATCGTGGCGACGGCCCCTCCGGCGATTCCGCTGTTGATGGCGATGTAGCCGGAATTTCGTCCCATGACTTCAATAAAAAAGAGGCGATTATGCGAGAGGGCCGTGTCCCGGATTTTATCAATCGCTTCAACTGCCGTATTGGTGGCCGTGTCATAGCCAATCGTGAAGTCTGTACCTGCCAAATCATTGTCAATAGTTCCAGGAATGCAAATGCATGGAATCTTGTGTTCTTCATAGAACTTGTGAAGACCGGTGAATGTTCCGTCACCACCAATAGCAACCAGTGCGTCGATTCCGTATTTCTTAAGATTCTGATACGCCTTTTCCCGTCCTTCCTTGGTTCGAAAGGCTTCACTCCGGGCCGTCTTTAAAATCGTGCCACCGCGCTGCAGAATATTTCCCACGGAACGGGCGCTCAATTTGAAAATTTCGCCGTCAATCATACCTTCATATCCTCGCATGATTCCGTAAACGTCCTTCTTGTAATAAATAGCTGCGCGTACGACGGCGCGAAGAGCGGCATTCATGCCAGGGGCATCTCCCCCAGAAGTGAACACGCCGATTTTCGAAATTCTATTCTGCATTAGTCAGGTTGAAGCACCAAAATTAAGCGTTGATCGGCACTTTGCAAGAATATATCAATTATGGCCTCTTCAATCGTTTGAAATAATTGATCAAGGCATTCGTAGATGAATCGTGGAGTGAACTCGGCTCCGGAGAATCAAGTTCGGGTAATATTTTTTTTGCCAGTACTTTGCCCAATTCCACACCCCACTGATCAAAGCTAAAGATGTTCCAAATGACGCCCTGCACAAAAATTTTATGTTCATACATCGCGATCAAACAGCCCAGCGTCCGCGGCGTCAGTTTTTTGAATAGTATTGAATTGGTTGGCTTGTTGCCGGCAAAAACCCGGAAGGGGGTATGAAAGTCAATTTCCTCCTTGCTCATGCCGGCGTTCTTTAATTCGGCTTCTGCTTCCTTGTCCGTTTTGCCAAGCATAAGTGCTTCGGTCTGTGCAAAGAAATTGGAAAGTAATTTCTGATGATGATCGCCAATGGGATTGTGACTGACGGCCGGCGCGATAAAATCACAGGGCACCAGGCGAGTCCCCTGATGAATGAGTTGATAAAAAGCATGCTGGCCGTTGGTGCCCGGCTCTCCCCAGATCACGGGCCCTGTTTGATACAGCATCGGCTGGCCATTTCTGTCCACGGACTTTCCGTTGCTCTCCATATTGGCTTGCTGGAAATAGGCGGCAAACCGATGCAAATATTGGTCATATGGTAAAATGGCCTCGGAGGCAGCGTCAAAGAAGTTGCCATACCAAATGCCGAGCAGCGCCAGTATGACCGGAATATTTTTTTCAAAGGGTTCGCGCTTGAAATGATTGTCCATCGCGTGTGCGCCATCAAGGAGTTGAACAAAATTGTCAAAACCAATCGTGCAGGCGATTGAAATACCAATGGAAGACCACAGCGAATAACGGCCGCCGACCCAATCCCAAAAAACGAACATGTTTTCCTGAGCGATGCCAAATTCTGTCACGGCTTTCGTATTGGTTGAGACCGCCACAAAGTGTTTGGAAACGTCTCCCTTTCCAAATGACTTCTCCAAGAACCATCGTTTGGCGCTTTCGGCGTTGGTCATCGTTTCCTGTGTTGTAAATGTCTTGGAGGCTATTATAAAAAGGGTTGATTCGGGATCGACTTTTTTTAGTGTTTCGGTGATGTGGGTGCCGTCCACATTCGAAACGAAGTGCGGTCTAATGGAAGTGTGGTAGGGGCGAAGCGCTTCCGCGACCATGTAAGGACCGAGGTCAGAACCGCCGATTCCGATATTCACAATGTCCGTGATCGCCCTTCCCGTATAGCCCTTCCACTTTCCCCCGATCAGTTGATCTGAAATGATATTGATTTGAGCCAGCACCTTGTTGACGGCAGGCATTACATCTTCACCATTGACCATGACCGGTTGGTTGGAACGGTTGCGCAAGGCCACGTGCAACACAGGGCGATCTTCGGTGCGGTTTATCCGACTCCCTTTAAACATCGCCTCGATGGCTTCTTTCAATTGGCACTCCTCCGCCAATTCGCGCAAAAGCGTCATGGTTTCCTGTGAAATGATATTCTTTGAATAGTCAATCAGGATATCTTCAAAGAGCGCATGAAAGTTTTCAAATCGCTTCGGGTCTTCGTCAAAGAGCTCTCGCAGATGGGTAGCCTGCATCGATAG
Organism: Cyclobacteriaceae bacterium; assembly: GCA_041484175.1. Taxonomy (GTDB): domain Bacteria; phylum Bacteroidota; class Bacteroidia; order Cytophagales; family Cyclobacteriaceae; genus ELB16-189. Next base: position 7,392 of record JBGPGZ010000169.1, read on the forward strand.
AAAATGTGCTGTCAGCTTTTGCCAGGCGATCGTTTCTGAAGGATTGTTATTCGGCAGCATGGTGCATTTTATGTTTCAAAATTGAAAAGAGGTGCGGAATGGAAATAGGGTAAGGGAATGTTAGCCGCCTACAACCGCTTTCAGGTTTTCGACTAATCCATCCCACAGGTCCTGGAGTTCTCCCTGGTCATCAAAGTCAGAATAGTCCGTTACTTTCAAAAAGGTGGTTTGCGTCAATTCATCCAGTTCGAGACGTAATTCAAAATAGGCAGGATCTTTTTTGTCTCCGGGCGCATCCGGCAAAAATTCAAACTTGGTAAAATGATTGATGCGGTGGGCCCCCATAACGGCCTTGTGTTGTTCGTTGTCCCATTCAAATGTGAATACTTTTTCAGGACTGATCTTCACGTCGTCGGCAAACCATTCTGCCAGGCCGCTCGCCGATTCGATATAAGGATAGAGCATTTTGATCGAGGCATGGATTTCGTAATCGGCGGTAAATAGTTTTTTCTTGCCCATGCAGGTTAGATTGGTTTTTAAGATATACCATTTTTTGATGAGGGGCAAATTAAAATTTAGAATAGCTGAAAATCCCAAAAGTTCGTAAGTTTGCGCCCTTGAAGCGATGGCGAGGTAGCTCAGATGGTTAGAGCGCAGGATTCATAACCCTGAGGTCAGGGGTTCAACTCCCCTTCTCGCTACAGACAACTAAAAGCCTGAAGCCGCAAAGACTTCGGGCTTTATTTTTTTGGTTGCTACTGACATCTTCCTGCAACATTATTTTACCTTGGCAAAGTTATTCTATAGCCTTTTCTTGTAACAAAAAAGAATCATTATTGTCGAACGGCGAGCGTGGGATTCGAGTTACTTCCCGCCGCACACCCTTCTTTTCCCAGGGAGGGAACCGGCGCGCAGTCAAACATGACAAAGAAGTAGGACATAGGAAAAATGACTAATTACCAATTACCAATTACTAATTACCAATGACTAATGACCAATGACCAAATTGTGGCCTAGTTTTTGAAAGAGTAAATTTGTTCAG
>JBGPGZ010000170.1:0-8415 GCA_041484175.1 Cyclobacteriaceae bacterium
CGCCCGCAAAAATGGCAGGGAGCAGATCAAATACGATTTGCCGGAAATGGAGGAGTACTTGAAAGATACCTACGGCATTACCGTTTACCAGGAGCAGGTGATGCAACTGTCTCAAAAACTTGCCAATTTCTCCAAAGGCGATGCGGATGTACTGCGAAAAGCGATGGGAAAGAAGCAGAAGGAAGTGCTGGACAAAATGAAGGACAAGTTTATCGAAGGTTGCAAAAAAAACGGACACGATGAGCGCATTTCAGACAAGATCTGGAAGGATTGGGAAGCTTTCGCACAGTATGCTTTCAATAAGTCCCACTCCACGTGCTACTCTCTCATCGCCTATCATACTGCTTATCTCAAAGCCAATTATCCCGCAGAATACATGGCGGCAGTACTCACCCATTCGCAGAGCAACCTGGAGAACGTTACTTATTTTATTGAAGAATGCCGCAAGCAGGGTATCGAAGTGCTCGGACCTCATGTCAATGAGTCGGGTGTATTCTTTGAGGTAAACAAAGACGGCCAGATTCGTTTTGGGCTTGGGGCCATCAAGGGTGCAGGCGAAGCGGCTGTGGAGGCCATCATCCATGAACGCGATGCACGCGGCACGTTCACGGATATCTTTGATTTTGCCCGGCGGCTGAGCCAGCGGTCGGTGAACAAAAAAACATTTGAGTGCCTGGCATTGTCCGGCGCATTCGACTGCTTTAAGGAGTTTCATCGCCGGCAATACATTTATGCCAAGGAAGGAGACATCTCGCTGACGGAAAAGGTGATCCGTTATGCAAGCAAGCTCCAGCAGGAAACCATGAGTGCGCAGGCAAGTTTGTTTGGGGGAAGCACCGGAACCGAAATGCCACCACCCAAAGTAGACCCGGTGGAGCCATTCAGCGAGATTGAAAAACTTCATTTCGAAAAAGAAGTCGTTGGCGTATATATTTCCGGTCACCCCCTGGATAATTTCAAATTTGAAATGGAGACGTTCTGCAATGTCCCAATCTCGGTTTTGAATGACATTGAGGGTTCGGAAGGAAAGGAATATAAAGTCGGCGGCATTGTTTCAACGGTAGAACACCGGCTTACAAAAACCGGTCGGCCGTTTGGCAAAATGGTCGTTGAGGATTATAACGGCAAATTTGAATTTACACTTTGGAGCGATGACTATCTCAAGTTCAAGTCGTTCCTGATGCCTGGACTTTTTTTATTCGTCGAGGGGAGCGTGTTGCGCAAAACCTGGGGCGAACAAAACCTGGAAGTCAAGATCAGGAGCATCGAATTATTGAATGAACTGGGGGTGAAACGGACCAAGGGCCTGCAGATCAAGATGAACGCGGTCGCCATCAATCCAGAATTGATAACACAGATCGAAAAGCTATGTCAGGAATACAGCGGAGGAACACCGCTCTATCTAAAACTAAAGGATGACCAGGAAAACATAAGTCTGCAATTGCTTTCACGTAAATTCAGGGTCAAACCGGTAAACGAGATGGTAAGTAAGATCAAGCGACTCCCTGAAGTGGACGTCGAAGTTGTTTATTAGGGATCCAGCGCAAAGGGTTCGTTTGGCCAAATCCCTGCACCTTCTTTGGAACTATTTTGAGCTATATTTGTGTTCGATGATTGACGATATAGAAACAAGCTTATAAACTTAAAAACATACGTAAAATGGGCAAAACAATTGAACTGACGGATGCGAATTTCGATTCAGTTATTAACAGCGAAAAACCTGTCTTAGTTGATTTTTGGGCGGAATGGTGCGGACCTTGCAAAATGATTGGCCCTCTGGTAGAAGAATTGGCCGGGGATTATGAAGGGCGGGCCGTTGTCGCCAAACTCAATGTGGATGAAAATCCCAATGTTACTGCCCGATTTGGCGTACGCAGCATCCCTACCCTTCTCGTGTTCAAAAAAGGGCAAATAGTAGACAAACAAGTTGGAGCCGTGCCCAAGTCGGTCCTATCCTCAAAACTGGAAGCGCAAGTAGGGCAAGTTGTTCAAAAGCAATAGGGTATTCTTGCCACCATCTTTAACTTAGGTAAAAGTACTGACGGGATTTTGTCTTCGCCAATAACGCCGGCCTTTCCGGAGGGATGCCTTTGGCAAAGGCCGGGGTTAAATACCGCCAGGTTTAGCCCTGCCAAAATTCCCGGGTTTAACAGACAAAATTCCGTCAAGAGAATCACCCGCCAATCAAGGACTTTTATTTCTGTGCGACCACGGCACTCATGTCCAGTTCCCACGAATCTGTGCGAAAACTGGATACGGGAAGTCCCTCTTTATTAAAGAGATTGGGAAGGGAGGTGTTATCCCAACAAAACCTCACCGCAACCGGGTTTTTCACTTCTTTTGCAGAGACTACAACCGTTCCCCCGTCGATTTTTGCAGTGGCCGGAAAAAATTTATGGTCTTCCCCGGCAATTAGGAATTGCTTCGGATCGCCGCCCTGGCTGATAAGGCCAATTTGCGCATACTCAAACGAAATTCTTATTTTTCCTTTTTCAACTTGCATGGATTTATAAACAGGTGACTGGTAACCCAGCAAGGGTCGCTTGTAATCGATCGCGAGCGCCATGTTTGCCAGCCTGTCGCCAACCGGCTTCTTGAATTTCGGGTGAATGTCTTCTACATTATCCACAACATCGGAGATCACCACCATGCCCGTCCTGGGAATTGAAAGCATCCTGGTTTGTTGTTCTCTGATCAAGACTCCCTCATACTGACGTCCATATTTATAGGGGGCGATTTGTACATAATAAAACGAGAACTCTTTCCCAAAATCACTTCGCCAACTTTCAATCATGGTCTTCATTAATTTCTGATAAGTAGCCGGCGCCACGGTATTGCTTTCCCCCTGATACCAGATAACTCCTGCAATTCCATAAGGCACCATGGGCATGATCATGCCATTGTAAACGACACCGGGTTTCTTCGGCCACCATTCCCGGTCTTTTAGTTGAGAGGCCGACTCACTTAATTCGGGATCCATGTCTACCTTTTCTTTTGGCGTCCAGACCTCCGCCGCAGTACCGCCCCAACTTGCATTAACAAGACCAATGGGGACCTTTAATTCCGTGTGGAGTTTTTTTCCGAAAAAATATCCAACCGAACTAAACGTTTTCATCGTTTCAGGAGAGCAAAGTTGCCATTGCCCGTCCCCGCGTACCTGAGGAAACTCGGCAGTCGATTTGGCGATCTGAAATAGTCGAATTTCTGGAAAGTTGGCTTTAGGCATATCCTCCGTCGCATCGGCAATGCCCGTACTGGCACTCCATTCCATATTGGATTGGCCGGAACAAATCCAGACCTCCCCGATCATGACATCCCGTAAAACCAGTTCACTCTTCCCTTTGATGGTGATGGTGTAGGGACCGCCGGCAACGGGCGTCTTCAGCGATGATTTCCAGGATGCAGTATTGAGCGCCTTTGTCTTTACCTCCTCTTTATTCCAGCTTGCTCTGATAGACAGTTCTTCTCCTGGTGCCGACCATCCCCAGATGGCCACATCCGATTGCTGCTGAAGGACCATGTGGTCGCCAAAAATGGCTGGCAATCGCAATTGCCCTTTGGCTCCATAAGCGCTAACGACGATGATTGCAAGGACAATGAAATTTCGTTTCATAAAATAGGGTTTTAAAGAAGAATTATATGCTCAATTTCTTAAGTCTTTCGACAATTTCAAATACCGCCGGACAAACCATCGTGTTTTTGTGAGTAAGTTCTATGATCTGCACCATTCTCTTCCGATGGGTATGGGGATATTCGCGGCAGGCCCTGGGGCGATCGTGGTAAACTAAACAATGATTCGCAGAATCTAAGAAGGGGCATGGAGAGGATTTCAAAACAAAATCATTGTCTTCATCAACACGCAAGTATTTTTCTGTAAAGACGCCCGGCTTTACCCTCAATGCGCTGGCAACTCGCTCAATATCCTTCTGGTAAAAGATCGGGCTTGTAGTCTTGCAGCAGTTGGCGCAGGTAAGACAGTCGAGTTCCGCAAATACTTCTTCATGGGTTTGATGAAAAACTTCATCCACACGGCGGGCGTCCTTTTTTTTCAGGGTCTGCAGAAATTTTTTGTTTTCTACATCCCTGGAATGCGCAAGCTTTAAGGATTGAGCTATATTCACGGGCTAAAATTAAACCATTTTTGATGTTGAAACGGTTCTTTATTTATTTATTCATTATTCCCATTTTTTTCGGCGGCTGTGAAAAGAAAAATGAAGAGGGAAAACAGCTTGCAAAAGTCTATTGTGGTTCCTGCCACCTGCCCCCTGATCCTGGCCAACTTGATAAAGCGACGTGGCTTTTAAGCGTTCTGCCGGAAATGGGACCGCGGCTCGGCATCTATTCCTTTCAGGAAACAACGTATCCCGCTTCCAACAAAAAAAATCCTTCTTATCCGAAGGATTTTTACCCGGCCCAGGCTGCGATGACCGCTGCCGAATGGGAGAAGATCGTGAAGTACTTTTATGCCGAGGCTCCTGACTCCCTGGCACATTCTTATCCACCCATTTCTGCTGTATTGGACCGGTTTACGGTCAAAACTCCCGATTTTCCCCTGGAGTCCCCCCCGGTAACAAGCTACATAAAAATCGACCCGGGAAACCATGCCCTGTATCTGGCCCACGGCACACAACAAAAACTACGCTCCTTTAATCAGCGCCTTCAGCAAGTTGGCGAAGTCAATACGCTTCAGGTCGCAACGGATATCGCATTTCAGGATCTGAGTAAACCAGGCCGCCGGTCCGCGACGTTGCTTAACATGGGCGCTCTCCATCCGTTTGACGTTACCCACGGGAGCTTGCAGTCACTGACGATCGATGAAAAACTCGGATTGACAATTTCCCACACGACACGAATGGACAGTTTGCCAAGACCGGTCGCATTGAAGTCGGTTGATATTAATCAAGACGGAAAGGAGGATTTTGTCGTCTGCGGATACGGCAATTTTTCCGGTTCGCTTTTTTTGCTTCTGAACAAAGGCGATGGCCACTTCGAAAAAAGAATACTCAGAAGCCAGCCTGGAAGCATTCAAGCTTTGGCAGAGGACTTTAACAAGGATGGAAGGATGGATATTCTCGCGTTGATGGCCCAGGGAGATGAAGGAATCTTTCTGTATGAGCAGCGACCTGACGGCTCCTTTCTTGAGCGGACGATCCTCCGCTTTTCTCCGTTGGCGGGCTCCGTTTCAATTGACCTGGCTGACTTTAATCATGACGGCTATCCCGACATCGTTTATGCCAGCGGAGACAATGCCGATTTCTCCAAAATCCTGAAACCGTATCATGGTGTTTACATCTACGTGAACGATGGTAAATGGAATTTCACCCAGTCGTATTTCTTTCCAATCAACGGCTGTTTCAAAGCGTTGGCCCGCGACTTTGATCTAGACGGCGACATCGATATTGCTTCGATTTCTTTCTTTGCCGATTTTCAAAAGAGGCCGGAAGAAAGTTTTGTGTATCTCCAGAATGAAGGCCACTTTAATTTCAAGGCATTCACATTTCCGCAACATTCCCTGGGCCGTTGGCTGACCCTCGATGCGGGAGATATTGATGGAGATGGCGATTGGGACTTGGTGTTGGGCAACATGTCCATCGGTCCGTCTAATCTCGCTCCCAATGCCAACTGGAAAGCAGGACCTGCCTTTGTATTGCTGGAGAACCGGACGCGGTAAGTCTTAACTTGAGTGAGTTTTGTTCAGGATGGATTTTCGTCTTCAATAGGTTTGATTTTTTAATTGGCTGGTTCCTACTCGTTTCGCAAGGACTTGACCGGATCCTCAAAGATCGCTTCCACACTCTTATAAGTAACGGTAATGATGGCCAAACTGATCGTGCACAAAAACGCCAATGCATAAACACGCCAGTCGGGCTGAATGCGGTATGAAAAGCCACTCAGCCATTGGTCCGAAAGCCAAACCATTAGTGGGATCACCAGGATGCAACCCAGTATCACCGGTTCCAGGAAATTGGAGTACAACAATTTCAAGAGATGAACCACGTTGGCGCCCAGCACCTTGCGAATGGCCATCTCTTTCATTTTCTCCTGCACGATATAGGTTGTGAGCCCGAACAAGCCCAGCGAAGCAACCAGGATGGCGATCAGTGCAAATGTCTTTGAGAGATTACCAAGCCGCATATCTTCCTGGTGAAGCCGCAGAAAACGCTCCTGTGCAAACGCCAATTCAAACCCTCCTGCAGGCTCGTATTTTCTCCAGCGTTCCTCAATGAGGCGAAGGTTGTCCTGAAGATTGTCATCCGTCTTGAGTTTCACCGAAATGAATTCGAAAGCGTCTCCAGAAGTCTGATTGAGCATAATGAGCGGTCCTATTTTCGCGCGAAGAGATGCAAGGTGAAAATCCTTAACCACGCCCACGATAGCTCCATTGATATATCCGTTTTGCCACCCAATTCGTTTGCCCAAAGCCTCCGCCGTAGATGACCAGCCCAAAAACTTCACCGCCGATTCGTTGATAAGAAAAGTCGAATTCAAGGTATCTGACTGCCTTGTCAGATTTCGGCCCGCGATCAACGACAAATCAAATGTCTCCAGGAAGTTCTCATCGATCGTAAAACTTTCCATTTGAAATGGTTCCGCATGACCTTCTACTTTGACGGGCCGTGAGTCAAAGCTATCTTCATTGGCAGGCAAGCGTGATGAATTCGAGGCGCTCAGGATACTTTCATACGACGTTAGTTCATGGATAAATGCATCCGCCTTTTCCATGGAAGGAACATAGACGATTTGATTGATCCCGGCTCCCAGATTCTTTTTTCGAATGAATTGAATTTGTTCTTCCACCAGCAGGGTGCCGAAGATCATGACTGATGCAATCGAGAATTGTATCAGGACAAGGCCCTTGCGCATGGAAAGACTGCCTTTTGCAGAGACTTTTTTTATTGACTGCAATATACCGGCGGGGTGAAAGGAAGAAAGAAAAAACGCAGGGTAAAATCCGGAAGCCAGGGTTACCACGATAATTACCGTACCCAACAATAATAGGAACCATGGCTGAGCAAGGTCAATGTGAAGTGGACGTCCTGTCAATGCGGTCAGCGGCTCTTTAAAAATCAGCAGCAAGGCTGCGGCGCAAAAAGTTCCACCAGCGCAAAGCAAAAAAGACTCGCCCAGGAATTGAACGATTAACTGACGTCGGCTCGCCCCTGCGATTTTTCTGATCCCAACTTCCTTTGTCTTTTTCAAAGCGCGGGCCGTGGAAAGCCCTATGAAGTTGAAACAAACCAGGGTAAGAACAAGGCATGCGATGGCAGCGAGCAAATAGATGAAATTGATATCGCTGGTGGGCTTCATCTGAGTGCCGAGTCGTGAATAAAGTTGGATATCGTACAGTGACTCGAATCCCGTGATGATAGTCTCATTATCACTGAGTCTTTCGTTTTGAGGGATATGGCTTTCAATGAATTTTGGAATTTTCGCATTCAGCACACCAGGATCACTCCCATCGCGCAAAAGTAGATAAGTCCACAGGGAGGTAAAGCCTGTCCATGGCAAACCCTCCGTGTCCAGGGATTTAAAGGAGGCGAGATAGTCAAAGCTGAAGTGCGTGTTTTCGGGAAGACCAAAAAGAACTCCAGTCACTTTTAAATCTTTTGGACCGCCCGAACCCAGGTAATGGAACGTTCTCCCGAGGACGGCTTCTGTGGCAAAAAGTCTTACTGCCGTTTCGCTGGTGAGCACAACCGAGTTGGGTTCGATCAACGCGGTTTTTGGGTCACCTTTCTTTAATGAGAAGCTGAATACCTCAAATACTTCGGGGTCAACAAAATAGAAGTCAGGCTCCTTATAAGAATCCCGTCCTACTGAAACAACGGCCTTGTATGCCTGCCGGAATCGAACGGACGCCTCGATCTCCGGAAAATTCTCTTTTAGTGCCGGTCCGAGCGGGAATGAAGTGTTTGCTGATGTTATCGTAGTATTGGTCTTTGGACCCGTCTCGGCGATCAGCCGGTATATACGATGTCCTTTTTTATGAAAGCGATCAAACGAAAGATCATCTTTTATCAGGCAGACGATCGCGATAACGCAACTCAATCCAATGGAAAGACCGGATAGGTTTAACAATGCGAAGAACCTCTCCCTCTTCAGGCTTCGCCAGGACGTTCTCATTAATCGTACCATAGCATAATTTACAAAATGTGAGTTTTGCTATTCGTATCGCAACGCGTTTACCGGATTTTGGACGGCCGTACGGGAAATCTGGATCACAACGGAAAGCGCGGTGCTCAATGCAATAATCGCAAAGGCGATCATATAAGGTGCAGTGCCTACCTCCACGGCAAAGGCAAAGGTACTTAGCCAATTAGTCGCCAGCCAATAACTCAATGGAATGGAAACTATTCCCGCCAGGGCCATCAAAACAAAAAACCACTTACCCAACAGCAGCATGCAATGAAAAAC
>JBGPGZ010000171.1:0-8378 GCA_041484175.1 Cyclobacteriaceae bacterium
CAACCCGCAACCATCTGGCGTTAACACTGTCGAGTCGGTTGTGTGCTCGAACCAGACGTTCAGTTATGATCCACAGTTTAATGTGAACAGTGGTAACGGTATCGCGAGCACGTTTACGTGGACACGGAGTTTGCCGGCAGGCTTGACAATAGTTACTGCAGGCAGCGGCATCGGCGTGGTTTCGGAAAAGTTACAGAACCTGACCGGTGGAGTGCTAAATGCTGTGTATACAATCACACCGGGAGCGGGTGGATGCGTAGGATTCAATTTTACCATTACCATTCCGGTGAACGCAGAGCCGGCGGGAACCAATAGTACAATCTCAGCATTGTGCAGTAATGCAGGTTTCAGCGTCGACCCTCAAATCTTTATTAGTAACGGAGTAACGAGCACGTTTGCGTGGAGCAGGAGTTTGCCGGGCGGACTAACGCTGGTGACAGCGGGAAGTGGTACAGGATTGATTGCCGAGACTTTACAAAATATAAGCGGTGGAACCTTGAATGCGTTATACACGGTTACGCCTACCAGTACAACAGGAAGCTGTTTGGGTTTGTCTTACACTATTACGATTCCCATAAAGAGCGAACCCAAGGGCAGCAATGCGACAACGGCGTCAATCTGCAGCGATGGGACCGCGAATTACAATTTACAGACGAATGTCAATACAGTGCCGGGTAACAGCCAGTCTGCCACCTTCACGTGGATAGTTCCAGTAGACAATACCAGTGTGACGGGGGAGAGCCTGATTTCTACCAGTGGTCCTGTGATCAATGATGTATTAGTAAATGTAAGTGGTGTGGATCAGCCATTGCAATATATAGTAACACCCACGGGCGTAAATGGGTGTGTTGGAAGCACCTTCACGATCAATACTACGGTCAAATCAAAACCGGTGGGTTCCAATACGATAAAAGCTGCGGTTTGTTCCGGTTCGTCTTTCAGTTATGATCCGCAACCCAACATTACCAATGGGATGGCGAGCACATTCACATGGACGGCCGCCTATGGATCAGGATTGACAGGGGGAATAGGGGCTGGATCAGGCGTGATCAGTGAAACGCTTGCAAATCTGACCAGCGGAGCCCTCAATGCTGTTTATACTATAACGCCGACATCATCAGGCTGCACGGGTAGTCCGTTTACGATTACAGTTCCGGTCAATCCGCAACCGACCGGTGTGACACAAGTCTTGAGTCGATGCAGTAATACGTTGGCAAATGTGACACTGACTACGGCAGCTGGATCACCGGCCGCAGCGGGTTATAATATCAGCGTTAGTTCAGGCGCATTGACGTTATCAGCCGGTACCCCAAGCGGTGGACTCGGAAAGAACGCCAATGAGTTGCAGGACGATGTATGGGCAAATACAAGTGGCCTCCCTGTGAATGTTGTTTACACAATCACTCCCGTAAGCGGAGCTGGGTGCCTTGGGGCGAACTTCACGGTAACTATTACTGTAAACCCGGAGCCCGTTGGTGTAGCACAAACCATCACTCGTTGCAGCGACGCTGTGGTCAACTATGATTTGATCAACAACATAGCCGTTTTAGGAAACAATGTAGGCAGTACCTTTAGCTGGGTCGCGGCTAATAACCCATTTGTTGGAAATGAAAGCATAACCCCAAAGAGCGGTACCATTATCGATGACGTGCTAAATAATGTGACCGCATCGGATCAAACTGTAATTTATACAGTCACCCCAACAGGAGTAAGTGGTTGTACCGGAAATATGTTTCAAATAAGTGTCATTGTTCATCCAGAGCCTGTGGGACTGACGACTTCGGCACCGACTATATGCAGTGGGTCCAATGTGAACTATCCTCTCCAGGCAAATGTCAATGGAGTCAATGGCGTTCCCAGCACCTTCACCTGGACAGCTGCTGCCAATCCGAATGTTTCCGGGGAAAGTTCAAGTTTGCAGACAACGAACGTCATCAATGATATCCTCGCTAACACAACATTCACGCTTCAAACCGTTGTGTATACCGTAACCCCGACCGGCACGAGCGGATGTGCAGGGAATCCTTTTGTGATCAGTGTGGATATCAGTCCCCGGGCGCTTGTTTCTGCCGGACCCGATCTTGCGGTCTGCTCAGATATCCCAAGTGAACAACTTCAAGGTGTCATTTCCTATGCTCCAAACGGTGTATTCTGGAGTGGTGGTTTAGGAAGCTTCTCCAGCACTACCACCGCAACGCCAAACTATTTCTACACAAGTCCCTCCGAGGTCAACACGCAAGTGGTGCTTACACTAACTGCCAATGACCCGGATGGACCTGGTCCATGCAGCGCACAATCGGATCAAATGAATCTTAAGGTCAACCGGCTTCCTGTGGTGGCGTTCTTCGGTCTTCCGGCGGCCGCCGCTGAGAATGATCCGATTGACAATGTGTCGGCCAATCAGGCTGGCGGATTATTTACCATCAGCCCGGGAGCTGGATTAGGAACCACCTCAGTGGGATCAGACAACGTAGATCATGTGAACTTTGATCCTTCAGCCGCGACACTTGGCTTTAACACAGTCACCTACACCTTCACAGACGCTAATACCTGTACCAATACTACCTTCCAGAATGTTATCATAAATCCTGTGACGACGATTAATTTTCATATTGATGGATCTAATATTAATTCCAGCAATCAGCAAGAACTTTGCGCCAACCAGGGCGCGGTTCACATTACCACTTCTCATGGGCCAACGGCGGGCCTTTTACCTTATACCAGACTCTATGCTGTTCCGGCATATACCGGTCAAGTACCCCCGGCAGGAATGGTATTCACGGATGCCACGCTTGAAAGCGATGGGTCTCTCAAGTATTTCATCCTGACAGACGGCCTTCCTTCAGACCTTTACGCGATCGAGTATGATTTTGAAAACTCAGCCAATGCAAGGACTCCATTAATCTTATTCATAAGGATTTTTGCGGCACCGACAGCGATTATGAATGTTCCCGGTAACTGTATTTCATCGGCCATTAGCTTTGTTGATGGATCAACGCTACCTTCCACCACGCCGCCGAATGCTCCTCCAGCTCCGTTTATCGATCGTTGGACCTGGGATTTTGGGGATGGATCCTCTGTGGTAACCACCCAGAATCCAAGCCACCTTTATACAACGCCTGGTATTTACAATGTGAAATTTTCGGCGATCACCAACTCTCCGCAAAATTGCGCTAATCAGGATATTCAATCGGTCCGTGTTGGATCGGTGCCCGGTGTAGATTTTAAATGGTCCTCCATTTGTAATAATGACAGTACCAAGTTTAATGACCTGACAACCCTCGCATTTCCAAGTACCATCACCAACTATACGTGGGATTTCGGCGATGGGTATAGTATCTCCGGCCCCAGTGGGCTTATTCCGGTTGGAACAAATGGCGGGTTTACTTCTGGTAACTACAAGGACCCCAGTCATAAATACGCGGCCAACACAAACTATACGGCGCAATTGACAATCGATACAGATGATGGCTGTAGCATGACCCTTCCGAAAAATCTTTTTACCCTGGCTTATATCACGGTTCCGGTATTGCCTGCCTTGGCTTATAATGAGCCCTTTGAATTGAATGATGGGGCCTGGAAAGTGGAGGCCTTTCCTCCATCAGATCCGATTAGCTGGCAATGGGGGACGCCTAATGGCAGTGTGATTAAATCCGGTGCTCAGGGATCCGGCAAGGCTTGGTGGACAGGTGCCCACACCCCCAGTACACCTGACAATACATTCTATTATCCAGACGAGGAAACCGTTGTGAATGGTCCTTGCTTTGATATCTCCCAATTGAAGCGCCCGATGATTTCCCTGGATTACTGGGTTGATACGCAAAAGGACTTTGACGGGGTGGTGTTGCAATACTCTGTAAATGGAGGCAACACATGGAAGAATATAGGAGTGCCGAATGAAGGAATTAATTGGTATACCAAAGATCAAATCATTGCAAATCCGGGGAGCCAACCGGTTGGACAATACGGATGGACCGGACAATCCGGTAAATGGTTGACGGCAAGGGCCAATTTGGATACGATCCCGGGTAACCGCAAGCAGGTAAGGATCAGGGTTGCTTTTGGAAGCGAAGCTACGACACCGCCGTCGGCTCCTTCCGGCTTTGATGGCTTTGCTTTCGACAATGTATTTCTCGGCGATAAGAAAAGAAATGTCCTGATAGAGCATTTCACAAACTCAACGCTCAATGCGAGCCTTAGCGCTGACTCCTATTTGGATAACCTTTATAACGGAGTAATTGCGTTGCGAGGTGTCGCGGATTTCTATGACATCAGGTATCATATCAGTTATCCAAAAGCCGATCCGCTCAATCTTGAGAATCCGGCAGATCCGGCAGCAAGGGCGCTTTACTATGGTGTATCCCAGCCACCGGCCTCGATTATGGATGGAAGACTTGATTCCAAATTTACCGGAATCTATACCGACCTGAACCGCCTTGAAACCGACCGCCGAGCTTTAAAAGATCCGAAGTTTGATCTAACCTTGACGGCGTTGCCCGGCAGCGCCAGTAACAGGATAACCGTCCGGCTGAAATTGAAGGCTGATTCGATTTTCAATTCGCCCCTGATCGCTCAGGTTGCCCTCCTGGAAAATAATGTGAATGGGTCGAGGAATGTGTTGCGCAAACAACTTTTTGGAAGTGATGGACAAACGATTAACCAGCCATGGAACCTTTCAGATTCGCTGGTGGTATCTATGACCGATGTGGAAATCAACGTGCCGATCGCTAATCCTAACCAGCTCACATTGGTTGCCTATGTTCAGGACAAGAACACAAGAGAAATATATCAAAGCATCGTCATGGCGAGCCCGGCCGTTCAGGGTACTCCCATTACCGGAATAGGCGAACCGACAACGGCAGGCGGCGTGGCAGAGGAAATTCAGTTATTCCCGAATCCGGCCAACGGTATTTTTACCTTTGGCTTACCGGATAATTTCCCGCCTTCGTACTCCTGGAAGATCGCTGACCAGCGTGGTATCGTAGTGCTGGACGGTGATTTTAGCGGAGCCTTTGCCAGACAAAAACAAGTCGAGGTTTCCGGGCTGGCAAACGGGGTATACTTTGTGATCATCGGAGCTCCCGAAAAGCCGACAGTCTATCGCAAACTCGTTGTCATGAACCGGAATTAATCAGGAATTGCCTTTAACGATTCGAGCAAGGCATCCAAATTTTCCTGGAACTTTGAGATCCGCGGTCCGAGTGGCGACGGCTGGCCGTTGGTAAGCAGATCCTCCAATTCCGATGCTTCATTTCTTAAATCGGCAAGCCCCAGCATCATCATGGTAGGTTTTATCTTGTGCATTGCTTTTGCAAGCTTGTCCCAATCTTTTTCCTTGTCAAGGGCTTTTATTTCCTGAACGCTGATCGGCATTGACTCCTTGAAGATGGTGATCATCTCTTTGACGAAATCAGTATTCCCTCTTGAAATATTCTCAAGATGAGTCAGGTCAAGTCGTAAAGCAGGCGGCGAAAATGATCCGGAGAGACCTGATGAAGAAGCCAAGCCGCTATGTTTGATGAGGGTCCTCAGCAAATCCTCCGGTGTAAATGGTTTTGTGATGCAATCATTCATGCCTGCTGCCAAACATTTTTTAATATCCTTTTGAGTTGCATTGGCGGTAAGGGCAATGATGGGAATATCCCGTTTTGGGGGATCACCCATCCGGATGGCTTTGGTCGCTTCGAAGCCATCCATCACGGGCATTTGAATATCCATGAGAATAATATTAAACTGACCATTTTTCAACTTCTCGATGGCAACATATCCATTCTCTGCCGTTTCAATTTTGCAATGCAATGTTTTGAGAATGCTGCTGGCGTACAACCGGTTGATGTCGTTGTCTTCCACGAGCAATACACTTAAATTCTTTAGGCTGCGCCGGTCGGTGATGCTCTTCTTGGCCTCCGCAGAAGTATCAGCCAGGTCCGCCGGTTTGCCTATTTGATAGGGGATAATGACTGTAAATGCGGCGCCTTCATCTTCCTGGCTTTTCACTGTGATGGAGCCCTGTTGAAGTTCGACAAGCTGTTTCACAATGGTCAGGCCCAGGCCGGTACCTCCGTATTTGCGCGTCACGCTTGCATCGGCCTGGCCAAAACTTTCAAAAATGGTGGAGAGTTTATCTTTTGGAATACCAATACCGGTATCGATGACATCAAATCGCAGGTTGCCTTTCGTTTTCTCCTCTTTTTCAATGGAGACATGGATCCGTATGTAACCAGCGTGCGTAAACTTGATCGCGTTGCTGATCAAATTGATCAGGATCTGATTCAACCGCACGGGGTCACCAATCAGGATCTTGTCCGCATGCTCGTGCAAGGTGTAACTCAGTTCGATTCCTTTTTCTTTCGCCTGGACAGAGAACGTGCCAATCAGCGAGACAAGCAGGTTTTTTAAGCTGAAGCCGATTTTCTCGAATTTGAGTTTTCCGGATTCGGTGGAGGCCAGGTCGAGAATATCGTTGATGATTACCTTGAGATTGTCAGCGGCGCTTTTGATGGCCTGCAGATAGGTGACTTGGTCCTCGGCAGTCGGGTTCTTGCTGAGGAGGGTGGCCATCCCGGCAATCCCATTGATGGGGGTTCTGATTTCGTGACTGATGTTGGCAAGAAATTGTTCCTTGGCCTTTTGTGCCCGCCGGAGTTCTTCAGCATCTTTCTTTCGCTGCGTAATATCACGGCAGTCCAGGATAAGGCCTTGAATTCCTTCTTTTTGTTTAAGGTTTATTGAATTGAATTCCAGGTATTTATAACTCTTATCCTTACAAAGAAATTGAAATTCAACCGCCTCCTGATAAGGCCTCTTGCAACTGAGCTGGTATTTTGCCAGGAACTCCGTGATGGTTGCCGGAGACACAAATTCGAAAAAATTTTTACCGATCAGGCTTTTTGGTTTGTGGCCAAGGGTCTCTTCCACGGAGGCATTGTGATACAAAATAGTGCCTGAGTAATCAACGATGAAAATGATATCAGAACCGTCCTCAACAACCGATTTGTAGAACAATCCCTTCTTTACATAGTTCTGAATGGTCATATACCAGCCACCTCCATTTCTTTTAGATAACGATAAATGGAAGATTTACCGATGTCGAGTTGCCTGGCAACTTCCAAAACATTGTTGTCATACTTAGTGAGGAAGCTTCGAATGATCCTGTAGTTGTATTGCTGCAAGGTCATCTCTTTCAGCATGAACGCATCGTCGCGCAGGGCGGTTGTGAAATTGATATTGTCTGGCGCGATCTCCGGTCCTTCGGCCATAACGGCTGCCAGTTCGATGACCGACTTAAGCTCCCTTACATTACCGGGGAATGAATATTGAACCAGTTTTTCCTGCGCTGCCGGTGATATTTTGAATCTGGTAAGTTGATTTTCTTTGGTGAACTGGTCAAGAAAATGTTTGGCGATCATAATGATATCCTGATCACGCTCCCGTAGCGGTGGAAGGTGTATGGGCAACCCCAGGATCCGGAAGTAGAGGTCTTCCCTGAACCTACCTGCTTTTACCTCTTCCTGCAAATTCCGATGCGTGGCAACCACAATCCGAACATCCAATTTGATCACCTGATTTCCGCCGATCCTGGTTACTTCCCTTTCCTGCAAAACTCTTAACAGTTTTGCCTGCAGGCTCAAATCCATTTCCCCGATTTCATCAAGGAAAACCGTGCCACCCTCGGCTTCTTCAAACTTTCCGGTCCTCCGGCCGATCGACCCGGTGAACGCCCCTTTTTCATGACCAAACAATTCGCTTTCAATGAGCTCCCGCGGGATTGCGGCAATGTTTACTGCCACAAAGGGCTTGCTTCTGCGGGTGGAATTGTAGTGGATCGCTTTTGCTACCAGTTCCTTTCCCGTCCCCGTTTCACCGGATATGGAAACAACGATATTGGTTTTAACAGCCTTCTCGATAAACCCAAAAACCTTCCTGATAGCGAGGCTCGTGCCGATAATACTTTTTTCAAATTCGTACTTGCCTGTAATTTCTTTCTTGAGATGGTCAATCTCCCGGATTAAAGACGTCTTGTTCCGGGCGTTATTGATGGAATTGAGGACACGGTCTTTTGCATCCTGGTCCTTGGAGATGTAGTCAAAGGCTCCAAGTTTTAGCAGGTTTACGGCAGTTCCGATTTTCTCCTGCGCCGAAACGATGATCACACTGATGTTCTGATCGAATTCCCTGATATTTTTTAAGACCTCGGCCCCTGATAAATCCGGCAGCGAATAGTCCAGGGTAATGACGGTTGGCTTTTTATAAAGATTGTTGAGACACTCTTTTCCTGTACTGTAAAACTCGACATCAAAATCGGGATTCAATCCCAGGACGTGCTTCAGGAATTTGGAATAGGCGATGTCATCTTCAACTACAAAGATTAAAACAGG
>JBGPGZ010000172.1:0-8314 GCA_041484175.1 Cyclobacteriaceae bacterium
GCCTCATCCATTTCCAGAGATTTTCCATGCAGCAAATACCCCATCGATCGCTCCGGTATTCTTATGCCTAGCAGCCGTTGCAGTTTATTGACAGCCGATGTCATTCCACTACCACAGAAAATCAGTACGTCGTCCTTGTTTGCGCAGACGTGCTCTTTGACAATAGCTTTGGCTTCTTCGTACGCCTTGGTCATCAGCGTGCCGGTTGTTGTAGTCTGTGTGTGGGTATTGGCGAAAAAAGGCACGACTTCATTTTGCAAACAGTTTTCAATCGGCCGGTATCCCCGCGCACTGGCTGTCCAGTCGGCGTAGGTTATTTCTTTTTCTCCGGATGGAAAACAGAACGTATGGCCACGGCCAATCGTGTTTTCCCTGAACGGTTCAAAATAATCCTCCAGTGAAGGGGAAGTCATTTCGATGCTGACTTGGCAGGGCTGTCCCGGAATATGTCGTGAGGCGGTATATTGATTACCGGAGCGAAGAAGCGTACCATGAGGAAAATGACCCCGATAAAGGCAAACACAATCGCCCATTGTGCGCGCGATGTATGCTGGATGGGCTGTCTTGATTTTACATCGCAGACCTCCCCCGGACAATATTGCGCCTTCTCACCATACATCAGCCGGTAAACTTTACAGCCCAGGCAGATTCCAAACACGGCCTCAAAGAACAAAAAGATAAGGCAGAGGAGGCATACTCCGCCGGTAAACGGACCGGTGACATTCATGACGATCAATAAAACAAACATGGAGGCGGACAAGAAGACACCGATGATCCAGGCAAATTTCTTTTGTTGGGCCCCAACGTACTCAGGCACCTGGTTGCCCACGACCAATCGACCGATGATCAGTGAAGGAGAGAATTTTGGATTGACAAACACCCTGATCGTAAAGTCGATGAGGAAAAGGGCTACCACATATTTAACCATTCTGAAGTCGCCGTTGAATATAATGAGCATCAACGAAGTGTAGATGACAAGAAACATGATTCCCGCCGCCGCCCTGATCTCGCGCTCGTTTAACACGGGGATATCATATCCCGGTACCTTTTCACCAAACTGTATTACGTTTTTCATTTCATGCAGGATTAATATATGAAATAACGAGCCCGCGGGCATTTTAATAACATCTTATGATACATCAACGTATATTCTACAGAACCAGCCGTAATCCCGTGAAATCTGTAAAGAGGGATTTTGTGAAGTCGCTTGGGGTTTTCCAGGGCAAATGGAGGACTACGGGGGAACTCCATTTAAAATTTTTATGAAAGAAAGCGTATTACACATGATACGTATTCCAAATCATTAGAAATCCGGGTTGGCGACCAACAGGAAGATTTCCGGTTATCAACTCAATGGAATACCTTCATGGCAGGAAACAAATGTTCGCAAAAAAGCGCACCGCTTATTTACTGTTCTGTGCCGCCTACATTGGCGCCCTGGTAGTCGAGAAACCGGTTTATCCTGGCGGGAGTGTGCACGATTGTTTTTCTTATTTGGGCACGATTTTTACCCATCTTTTCCTTTTTGGCCTCCTGATACTAGCGAACCATTCATTTTTAATCCCCAACCTGTTAGAGAAAAAATTCTTTGGAGCGTATGCCTCCGCATTGATCGGTTTGATCTTTCTGTACGCTGCTTCAATGAACCACTATAACAGCTTCATCCATGGGACCGTTTTTCATAATCAGATGACCCAGACCAGCGCCGGGTATTGGGACAACTTCATTTACGGAACGTGTTGTACCGTAATTACTTCGATGCTATACGTAACACAGAAGTGGGCGGAGCAGCAGGAACAGGTTAAAAATAGTCAGATCAATCAGCTGCAAACAGAATTAAAATACCTGCGTTTGCAGATCAATCCCCACTTCCTCTTCAATGGCCTTAACACCGTATATGGTTCTATCGACATGGGCAACAGTCTGGCCAGAAATATGCTGGTGCAGTTTTCCGATCTCCTGAGATACAATTTGTACGAAGCGGATGTCGATATGATTGCGATCGAAAAGGAGATCAAACACCTCGGGAATTATGTGGCACTGCAAAAAGCCCGCAGCAACGACAACATGGAGGTTACGCTGGACATCCATTACGCGGACGGAACCACTAAGGTCGCGCCATTGATTTTCATGGCCTTTGTAGAAAACGCATTCAAGTTTGCTTCCAGGGAGGATAAGGCTATCAACCGGATCGTGATCTCCCTGAAACAGCAACCAGGAAAAATCGATTTTGTCTGTGAGAATACTTATGATGAAGGAGAGTCTTCGCCAGGCGGCATTGGCCTCATTAACGCCACGCGCCGACTTGAATTGTTATACAAAAACCATTACCAGCTGGATGTAAAAAAGGAAAATAACGTCTACCGGGTGCAGTTAACGCTTACGCTATGAAGAAACTCACCTGTATAATCGTCGACGACGAGCCGGTAGCCAGAAAAATCCTTCAGGAGTTTACGGAACAAGTATTGTTCCTGGAGTTGCTGGGAAAATTTGAAAGCGCGATGAAGGCTGAGGAGTTTCTTAAGATCAATCAGCCCGACCTTATTTTCCTCGATATCGAAATGCCTAGAGTCTCTGGCTTACAAATGCTCAAGCGGATCAATATTGAGTCGATGGTCATTCTGACAACTGCATTCTCTCAATATGCTCTTGACGGATACGAACTCGATATCATCGATTATCTTTTAAAGCCCTTTGCTTTGCATCGTTTTATCAAAGCAGTACAAAAGGCAAAGGACTTCTATGAAATGAAGACACAGTCTGGCAGCGCGCCGTCGTCGTCCTATATATTTATTAAGAGTGAGAAACGAATTGAGAAACTTGAACTGAGCGATATCCTTTATGCAGAAGTGCTGGGAAATTATGTGACGATCTACACCGACCGCAAAAAGATTATTGCCTATCTCACGATGAAGAGCCTGGAAAGTCAGCTGTCCCCTGCTGACTTTATTAAAATACATCAGTCCTTTCTTGTAAACCGTTCCAAAATAGAATCAGTGGAGGGCAACGAGTTGAAGGTTGGAACAAAGTCGTTACCGATAAGCCGCAATTATCGCGACAGCGTGACGAACCTCATAAATCAAAGGCTGCTAAAGAGGTAAATTAGTTTTTGAATAATTACGAATTGCGAGTGTGTGCAGCTGCAAATGGAGCTCCAAGTCCGATCTATTCGCAGAAGATTGCCCCATTAGGGGCAACATATTTGTAGAAGATGTCATACTCGCATTCATCGTCTCGTAGGGACGACACCTTGAACACGCTTGATAAATTGAAGTTTCCGATTGTACCGGCGATGCGCCGAATAAGGTGTTGCCCCTAAAGGGCATGGATTCATTTGGTTTGAGCTTTCTACAAAGATGTTGTCCCTACGGGACAAGGCTTCCCTACTCAACTGAACAGGGACAAATATGAAGTTCAAGTCCCGTTAGGGACGAAATATTGGTAGACAGGGAAAGGGCAAGGTTCAAGTCCCGTTAGGGACGATATATGGTCCAACATCGCCAATCCCTACCACTGAATTTATTTCGTTCCTACGGAACTTGATAGGTCTTCCTATTCGTGGTTACCAATATTCCGTTCCTACGGAACTGAATGCAATAATTACGAATTACGAAAGAAGTCACAGCACCTTTTCCCGTTCGCATTTATTCCCGGGTAAGTCGAAGGCTGTGACTTGAACAACGGTGCCCTTCACGCTTGGGATTGTTTTTGTGGCAGTGTATTGCCACAGCGTATTCGCATCGGGGTCCTGGATAGCCTCGCCAGCGTCGATCACAACACCGGCGGAGACGATGACCACCTTCAGTCTGGTTACTTTGAAGTCATCGGATGCACAGATGACTATTGCTTCTCCGGCGGAGCCGTTGTATCTGGAGGTGTCGATATCATGTATCTTGGGAGCGTTCAGGTAATTACTGATGGCAACGATTTGTGGTGTTTACCGGGAGGGCGTGACGCCTGTTTCGTACATCGCCTTCATTTCAGGGTCTTTCAAAGAACACCCTGCATAGGACACTGCAGCTGCAAACTTTTCCTGATTCAATATCTGTTGCGCATTGAACTTGCGATCGCCTCGCGGCCGGTTAGAGACGAGTGTTCTGCCCCGCCATTGACGGAATACGAGCGTGTTGCCGATCAAACCGCTGATCGTACTCATCATCGCGTTGTTGTTGACCTTTGCCATAAGAATCATACCCTCATAACTTATTAGACGCAAAAGTGGATCGAAACCTGACACGCTTAGAAAATATTTCTTTAAATCCGCACGGGAGACCATTTATTCAGTGTTTTTTTCACTGGAATAGATTCTTGCGATGAAGTTAACTGGCTTCACTTCTGAGCTACGCTGTCCGAAGTCAATAGCTATTGAATCCAGGATTCGTTCGGGATGAATGTAGGATTCGTTTGGAATGAATCCGGAATGAATCACGGACTGAATCCAGAGTGAATCCGGACTAGCTTCGAGAAAATCCCAATTGGGGAACGTGTGCTAACCTGAGAATTGCAGAAAGACCTGCGACCGCCCCGGCCCCTTTCAATAAATGGTGGTGTGGAGAGCTGAAGTGATGGTGGTCAAAGATAAGATAATTTTCATGGTCATACCAGAATTGTGTTGCTTTAAGGACTCGTCATTTCTTTTTCCTGAATTCCTCCGATTTTTTCCTGAAATACTCAATCCGCTGTTCAGTAGTCAAATCCTTGATTTCTTTCGAAATCCTGTCCCTTTCCTGCCGCATGTATTTGACAGCGTCGAATTCTTTTTCAGTTTTAACATTAGTTTTCATACTCCATCAATTCCTTTGGTGACCTTATTTCCAGGGTATGTTGCCCGGCTTTCAAATTTACGGAATTGTACCCTCTTATTCTTCTAAGGTTTACAATGTGCTGAAAGTTCCAGCTAACAAGAACATCGGCATTATTTAGGGTGGCCATTCCAATATGCTGGCAATCTGCCAGGCTTGTTTGTCCAACTACTTTCTCGGCAATGTACAGTTCGGCTAATCCGTCTGCCTCCTTTGTGGCTTTTACGAACTCTAACTGCTCAGCTGGCAAAGACCGGTAAAATGCCGTTACCTGTTCTGCAGCATTGATCAGCTCGCCTTCAAGCACATCTGAAGTTATTAACTGTATCTCTTTTCTGAAAACACGATCAAAAAAGAGCTTTGTAAAGAACTTGAATTCCTCGTCAAACATCCCTCCAATAACCGAAGTGTCAATATAAATTCTTTGGATCACGGCTAATGATTACGATTTGAGCATCTTAGAAGCTATGTCCCATGGAATCATTCTTCCTGGAATTCTCTTAGCCATTTCAATTCGTTTTAGAACCAATTCGCGGTGTGCTTTGGATATTTTCAGTTCTTTCATACAAGATCTCACTGGAAGCCCAGTTTTGAATTTCTCGACGTTTGCCGCCTTTAAGTCGTCAAGTATCTTTTTTCTCTTTGCTTTTTCCTCTTTTGAACTCATAATCATCTTCATCTCCACCAATCCCAAGAATAATCAGATTGGTGTCAACGAGAACGTTACTTGGCCCATTCATCACGCATCTTCCGCTGATAGGTCAACGCAGCCTGGGGGAATTCAATTTTGCCAAAATATTTGTCCCACTTGATCTTTTTTGACCTCGATGTGAGCTTCCGGGACTTGCCTGCTACTTTTTTAGGTGATTCCTTTTTTCCAATCTTGACAGCCATGCCCAAAGTTAATAATTTAATGAAAGATGAACCAGGAATTTACTGTAAGGAAAACCTGATGCTTGTCAATCCAGCCTCGATGGTCTCCGCCCTTGTTGGTGTTCTTCCCGCCGCATTTAAGTCCGGTAATCCAATCGAAGAAGCGGGAAGGTCACCAACAAGCCCTCACACTCCTGCTTCGCGTTCCATTTAATAACCTGCTGTCGGGATTCGGGGATCCCGGCTCATGATAGCGCATCACGCTTAGTGCAGGACCTGCGTGGCCGGGATGACGTTGCAAAAAAGATTGGGGCGGAAGAATAAATTTTGCGGTGATACCACATCTCCTAAAATGTGGACGCGGCCCGCCTATTGGATCGAAACCTAGTCTTACCGAATACCGACCTACCGAATACGACTTACTGGTTAACGCAACCGGCATTAGCAAAGTGCCGGCAAACCGCTTTATTTCAAAAAAAGTTGCCAGGGTAACGGGGACCCAAGAATCATAAATACATTTGGCGCTCAAGGATCACGGATTGATGGCGGGTGAAAGGCGCGGCCTTCAAATCAACATGAACCGATGAAAATAATCCAATTAACCGAGCAAGACGAGCGAGCCTACCTGGAACAAATCCTCCAAAAGCTGGAGTGGGCACTCCATCATGCCGACCAGGCAGCGAAACAATTCACGAAAGCCTTTAGAGAGAACGAGGAATACCTGTATGACCAGCGCTCCGGCATGGACGACGCGGACCGGGTTTCGGCAGGCCAATCCTTTAAGCGGATGGCTTTTCAAGGTGAGTCGACCATTGCCACCAAGAGAAGACTCAGGAAACTGATGGAGTCCCCCTATTTTGGAAGAATCGATTTCACGATGGAAGGACGCGGCGAACCTCTCCCGATTTATATCGGTGTGCATCCTTTTGCGGATGGAATGAAAGGTACGTACCTCATTTATGACTGGCGGGCACCGGTCTCCTCCATGTTTTATGATTTTGAGCTGGGTAACGCATGGTATGAGACCACGGCAAGAACTGTTAAAGGATCGATCGGGTTAAGACGACAATACCGGATCCGGCGCGGAAAGATGGAATACATGATCGAGAACGATATCAACATCCAGGATGATGTTTTACAAAAAGAATTGAGTCAATCCTCGGATGACAAAATGAAGAATATCGTCGCGACTATCCAACGCGATCAGAATGTCATTATCCGAAATGAATCTTCGTCCGTGTTGATCATCCAAGGCGTGGCCGGCTCGGGCAAGACGTCCATTGCCATTCACCGCATTGCGTTCTTGCTCTACCGTTTCCGGGATACTATAGCCTCCGGGGATATCCTCATCATTTCCCCCAACAAAGTTTTTGCCGACTACATTTCGAATGTGCTGCCGGAGCTGGGCGAAACGCAGATACCCGAATTGGGTATAGAAGAATTCGCACACGACCTGCTCGACCACAAATATAAATTCCACAGCTTCCTCCAACAAATATTTTCCATCATTCAAAAAAAAGACGAGGGGTTTATGGAACGTGTGCGGTTCAAATCTTCTGCAGAATTAGTCGGTCAACTCAATCAATACCTGGTCCACCTGGAGAACCATTTGTTTGTGGCGCCCGACCTGGTAGTCGGCCGGATACGCGTGCCAGCCGCCTTCATCCAGGGTCAATTCAAATCCCTTCAGCGCGTCCCTTTGTTGAGCCGGCTCCCGATGGTGATCAAAGCGGTGGAGCAGCACGTGAAATCTTCCGTGCAGAGAAAACTATCGGGAGCCGAACGATCACATCTTTACAAATCCCTTTCCGGCGCTATGGGGAACGTCAACCTGCTTGAACTGTACCGTCAGTTTTATGATTGGTTGGGTCGCAAGGACTTGTTCAGGATGGATCACAACGTGCTGGAATACACCGATGTGTTTCCATTGATCTATTGCAAATTTTGGTTGGTGGGCATGCGGCAGTACCAGGAAGTCAAGCACCTGGTCGTTGATGAAATGCAGGACTACACACCCATCCAGTATGCCGTGCTGGCCAGGCTGTTCCCTTGTAAGAAGACCATCCTCGGCGACGCAAGCCAGGCGGTCAGCCCCCAAAGTATCTCGACTGCCAAGGAGATCCATCAGATTTTTCCCCAGGCGGATGTCGTAAAGCTTTTCCGCAGCTATCGGTCCACCTATGAGATCACGCGCTTTACACAAGGCATCATCGCCAATCCCGATCTGCTGGCCGTAGAAAGACACGGACCTGAACCGGAAGTAAAAGGCTTTCAAGGATCAATGGAAGAAGAGGAGGAAATAAGGCGACTGGTCACCCGTTTCAGGGCTTTGCCCGACGAAGCGTCTCTTGACCACCGAAGCCTTGGCGAAGGTGGTCGCGCAGTCGGGAGTTCCGGGCATCAGTCACTGGCCATTATTTGTAAAACGCCATCACAGGCCCAAGCCATGAGCAAATTGCTCCATGCGCCGGATGTATTTCTTCTTACCGAAGAGAGTACTTCATTCAGGGCGGGTGTGGTGATCACCACAGTACCATTGGCAAAGGGACTTGAGTTTGACGAGGTGCTTGTCCCGTTTGCTTCGGCCGACCAGTATCAAACTGACCTGGACAAACGCTTGTTGTACATTGCCTGCACGC
>JBGPGZ010000173.1:0-8293 GCA_041484175.1 Cyclobacteriaceae bacterium
GGTAGGATCGTTCAGCTATACCTATGCTCGTTCGCTTCGGACCCTCATCGGCGAGTTTCCCGGTGAAGGTATTAACAATGGAAAAGAATACCGGTCCAATTTTGATCAACCCCACGTCATCAATCTTCAATGGAGGTATAATATTTCAAGAAGATTTTTCTTTACCGGTGGCTTTACCTACCACACGGGGAGGCCGATCACCTTGCCGTTGTCGGCATTTAGCATCGGCAATGTTACCGTGTCTTCCTTTTCGGACAGAAATCAATTCCGCGTTCCCGATTATCACCGGCTGGATTTGGGTTTCGTCATGGAGGGAAACCACAGACGCAAGAAATTTTGGGATGGAACCTGGACTTTTTCAATCTATAATGTCTACGGAAGGAAAAACCCATATTCCATCTTTTTCAAAGAAGTCAGGCCTGGTATTTTGCGACCCTATCGCCTGGCCGTTATCGGCACTATCTTACCTTCCTTGTCCTACAGTTTTAAGCTGTAATGTTGACTATGAGAGTCCGTGCATTACTTTCTGCAGTGTTGATTCTTTCATCCGGTGCCTGCATCGATCGGATCAATTTTGACATTGGCAGCAGTACCATCTTTCCGGTTGTCATCGATGGGTATATTTCAGATCAGCCGGGTCCATACCGGATTGAGATATCGAAAGGTTTTGATATCGAGTCAAAAATTTCTTTCAAGACCCCCATTGCGGTGAAGCAGTTGGTATTGTCGGATGACCAAGGTACCAGCGAGCAACTCACAGCGATAAGCCAGGGGGTCTATCAGACAAGTGCCAACGGAATTCGGGGAACGATCGGGCGGGCCTATCAACTTCGCATAGAACTTTTGGACGGGCGTCAGTACGAATCCAAACCGGATACCCTTTTGCCATCGGGCAAGGTTGACCGTGTCTATTTTAATTTTAGATCGGAGCAAACTGACGAAGGGGCAACGCGTCATGGTTTTGATGTTTTTTTTGACTCGTCAACAGGAGCAGGGGAGGACTTTCGTTTTCTTTGGAAATTTATCGGCACTTATAAAGTAGAAACAAATCCGGAATTATTCGATACGCTTTGTGTCGAAGCCCGCTGCCCGAAACCGCTTCCTTGTAGCGGTTATGTATTGGATGAAACGACCGGTGAGATAAATATTAAAAGTTCTTGTGAGTGTTGCACGTGTTGGATCGATTTCTTTAATGATACGCCGATGGTAAGCGACAATCAACTATTGGAAGCTGGTCAAATGAAGGAAGTAAAGGCGGCTTTCGTTCCCGTCAATCAATGGACGTTTATGCATCAGGTGCACGCGGAAGTGAGGCAAATGAGTTTATCACAGCAGGCATTTGATTTCTGGAAGGCAGTAAAAGCTCAAAAAGCGGCGCTGGGAAGTTTGTTTCAGCCGTTGACGGGCAAGGTCCCCGGCAATTTTGTACAAACAGGCGGGCCTGAAGGGCCGATTGAGGGATTGTTTTTTGCTACCTCCATCAGCAGCAATGCTGTGTTTATCAGCAAAAAGGATGTCCCCAATCAAAGTTTCATTCCGCCTCAGAATTTAATATTTAGGAACACTTGCGTAGCGTTGTTCCCGCACTCGTCGACGAAGAGACCTGATTATTGGGAGGATTGAGTTATGATCAGTGGCCGAACATCACTTTCGATTTTACTCACCCTGTTGGGAGGGGCGTGTGTCGATAGGCTTACGTTTGATATTGGGGGTCCCTCCGGTTATCCGATTGTGATCGACGGTTTTATTTCCGATCAGCCCGGTCCGTACAAAATTGTCATTACCCGGTCCTTCGATATAGAATCCAAAGAATCGTTGAAGGTTCCAATTTCGGTGAAGAATCTCATCATCTCGGATGACCACGGGTTGAGCGAGCACCTTTCCGAAGTACGTGAAGGAATTTATCAAACCAGCGCGACGGGAATCCGGGGAATTTTAGGGCGTGTTTATAAACTAAATGTTGAACTCTATGACGGTAGGGTTTACGAGTCAATCCCCGATACGATTGTGGCTCCGGGTAAGGTCGACAGTATTTATTATGATTTCAAAGCGGAAAAAACAAAGGAGGGAGCCACCCAGTACGGTTTTTATTTTGTATTTAATGCGTCGGCTGGAGAGAATAGCAACTATCGGTTTCTTTGGAGGTTTGTCGGCACTTTCCGGCAGGATACGCATCCCGAATGGTATACCGGCGGGTGCTTTTTCTTGAATGGTGTTTGCAATTTTGTACCCTTTTGCAGCGGTGTTCGCAATGTGGGAAGCACACGCTTTCCGATATTCAAGAGAATAGCCCCTTGCGAATGCTGTACCTGTTGGTACGACTTAATGAACCCTGTGCCTATCCTGAGTGATGCTCAACTTTTGCAAGTCGGTCGTTTTATTGGTGTGAACGCGTATTATTTCCCGATTCATGTATGGACATTTGAAAATAAGGTGCATGCCGAAGTGGACCAGATGAGCTTAACAAAGCGGAGTTTTGATTTTTGGAGAGCGGCTAAGGCCCAAAAAGACGCAGTCAACAGTCTGTTCCAACCCATCACCGGCAAGATCCCGGGCAACTTCGTGCAAATCAGTGGAGCGCAGACGCCCATCGACGGATTATTCTTTGCCACTTCGATCAGCAGCAAGTCATTGTATATTACTTACGATGACATACCAAACAAAGGCACGATCGTAGCCGACACCATTATCTTTAAGGATAGTTGTCTGAATATGTACGGACATTCGACCACAACAAGGCCATCCTATTGGGTTGATTAGAAAAAATGAGAAGTTCCGCAATCCTTTCTTTTTTGTTGATGCTTTCATGCGGAGCGTGTGTTGACAGGATTGGTTTTGATATTGGAATCCCCGCTGCGTTTGCGCTTGTAATCGACGGATACATTTCCGATCAACCGGGTCCCTACCGAATTACCGTGAACAAAGCGTATGATATCGAGTCTGTGGCGTCGGTAAGGGTCCCCATTTCAGTCAAAAGCCTGGTGGTTTCTGACAACGCTGGCCACAACGAAGCGCTTTCAGATGTGGATGTGGGTGTCTATGAGACGAGCCCTGCAGGTATCCAGGGCACAGCGGGGCGGGTCTATACATTGAAGATCGAGTTGTTTGACGGACGGGTTTACGAATCCTTGCCGGATACCCTGCTGGGACAAGGAAAAATTGACAGTTTGTACTATGACTTAAATATGGACCTGACTCAGGAAGGAGGAGCTCAATACGGTTTTGACATACTCGTTGATGCAACGGCAGGAATGGAAAGCAACTACCGGTTTTTATGGAAATTTACCGGCACCTTCAGAGCTGAAACAAATCCCGAGTTAGCGGACCCGGCAAGAAGCAGTTGTGAGCCTTTAGAGAATGGTATTTGTAATTTTTTGCCGCAGTGCAGTGGTATACGCAATATTGGCAATGATTTTAATAAACTTTTCGTTCGCGTAAAACCCTGTGAATGTTGCACGTGTTGGTACAATTTGTTCAATATGGAACCTGTCATCAGCGATGATCAATGGGTGCGGTCGGGTCTCCTTGCGGGAGTAAAAGTCTACCGTTTGCCCCTTAATCGATGGATATTTATGCATAAGGTTTATCTGGAAGTAGACCAGATGAGTTTAACGCGCCAGACTTTTGCTTTTTGGAGGTCGGTAAAAGCACAGCGAGAGGCAATCAACAGTCTGTTTCAACCGATCACGGGCAAGATCCCCAGCAATTTTGTGCAGATAAGCGGCACGCACGCTCCTATCGAAGGATTGTTTTTTGCCACATCAATATCCAGCAAATCGCGCTATATAATGCGAGAAGACGTTACGTATCCATACAAGATTCCTACCGACTCCGTTATCTTTATGGACAGT
The DNA here is from genome assembly GCA_041484175.1 of Cyclobacteriaceae bacterium. Classification (GTDB taxonomy): domain Bacteria; phylum Bacteroidota; class Bacteroidia; order Cytophagales; family Cyclobacteriaceae; genus ELB16-189. The sequence continues at coordinate 3,852 of JBGPGZ010000173.1, forward strand.
TGTCTGAAATTATTTCCAAACGCAACCAATACAAAGCCATCCTACTGGATGGACTGAAAAGAAATGATGAGAAGTCGTTCAATTTTGCTGATCTTATTCTGCGGAGCTTGTGTTGATCGAATTAATTTTGATATCCGAACCGGCTCCCTCTATGCCATTGCCATAGATGGATACATTACCGATCAGCCTGGTCCCTATCGAATTGAATTGAATAAAGCATTTGATATCGAATCAAGATATTCGACGAAGACCCCCGTATCGGCCAAGCAAGTTACCATCTCCGATGATCATGGCACCACCGAGATCCTATCCCAGCCGAGCCAGGGCATTTATCAAACCAGCCCTGCCGGAATTCGCGGGACCGTGGGGAACGTCTACAAACTGAGGATTGAACTCCTCGACGGACGTGTATACGAATCGATCCCTGATACGCTCTTGCCCTCAGGCCGGATAGATAGTATTTACTACAGTTTCAAAATGGAAACAACACCCCAAGGTTCCACCAATTATGGTTTTGACGTTTTCTTCAACTCAACGGCCAGCGTAAAAAACGATTACCATTTCCTTTGGAAGTTTATCGGAACCTATCAGGTAGAAACAAATCCTGAACTTTATAGTGAACCCTTCGGAGAAGGCAGAATTGCTCTTCCACGCTCATGCAGTTCCTATATAGCAATTCATGGTCAATTGATATACGTAAAAGCATGTGAATGCTGCACTTGCTGGGTCGACTTATTCAATGATACTCCAATCGTCAGCGATAATCAATTGGTCGAGGCAGGTCACTTTAAGGCTGTGAGGGCGGCTTATATACCCATCACGCAATGGACTTTTATGCATCAGGTGCATGCTGAGGTGAGGCAGATGAGTTTGTCACGCCAGGCGTTTACTTTTTGGAAAGCGGTCAAGGCGCAAAAGGAAGCCATCACCAGTTTATTTCAACCGGTGACCGGTAAAGTCATCAGCAACTTTGATCAAGTCGCTGGACCGGCTGCTCCGATAGAAGGGTTGTTTTATGCAACGGCGATTAACAGTAAGTCGGTCTTTATTACGCGTAATGCGGTTCCGAACCAGGGAATCATCCCTGCGCAGGATCTCCCATTTACCGACAGTTGTTTGAAATTTCCGTATGCAACAAATGAAAAGCCGGCTTTTTGGAGGGATTGAAATTACTCATTGGTAATTAGTAATTGGTCATTAGTCATTAGATTAGTCATTGGTAATTCGTAATTGATTTTGAATATGAAGAAATTGATTTATTGTTTGTTGTTTCTGGTTTTCTGTTCAATGCAACCAATCGATTTTTTACAGGAGCTCCAACAGAAGTATGACCGCTTTTATGAGAAGTTTCAACCCGTAAAAATAAAGCTTGTCTTCAATCAGCCCGTGTTTACCCCCGGTGATACGGCATTCTTCAGTGCATGGTATTTGGACGAATCGCTGTTGCCTGTAAAAGGGGACCACGTGGTTACCCTTCAACTTCTGGATGGTGACGGAAGTTCGGTACAGAAAATCCTTTTCAAGGTGCAGAACGGCCGGGGTAGCAACCAGATGATCCTGAGCAAAGATTTGTTGCCGGGTAATTTCAAGTTTGTGGCGTACACCGATTGGATGAAGAACCTGGGAGAAGCCTGGTTTTATAAAAGAACAATCCAGGTCGTTGCGAGGAAACAGCTTTTCGTAAAGGAAAGGGAGGACAACCTTGTTCGATTTTATCCGGAAGGCGGCAAATTGATTGCAGAACTTTCCAATAAGATAGCGGTGACTGGCCCGCCATTGGCAGCGTTGATCATCAGAACCGGCCATGATCCGGAAGCAGCGACCGTATCATTGGATTCGGCCGGCTTTGGAACATTTTTGATTACGCCGGCAAAAGATAAACACTATTTTGCAGAAAGTGCGGTGCCAGGAAAGAACTGGCCGCTTCCGGAAGCAGAAGGTGATGGGGTTGGCGTCAGATTAGAATCCGGTGACCCATTTGATTTACTTTTCTCGGTTCCAACCGGCTCGAAATGGGTTGATAAGGAAATCTTTGCCGTCGTAAATTCAAATGGAAAAATACGGTTGAAGCAACCCTTGGTGATCCGGGGGGACCAGGCATTTCGCTTACCAGTTGCGCTGCAAGACAAGTCGGAGGCGCTTCATCAATTATTCGTTTTTGACGCCGAAGGAAATGTTTTAGCGCAACGCGTGTTTATGCCGTATTCTACAAGGCGTGCAGCAGTGAAAATGCAATTCCCCTCCGTTGTTAATCAACGTGAAAATGTTTCGGGAACGATCGTGGTATCAGACCAGTCAGGCAACCCGCTTGAATCGGACTTCAGTATGACGGTTATTCAAGACCGGTTATTTGGACCCAATGCAAACCAGTGCGATTTCCAGCTTGATGATTTGCCGTCCGTCGCTGAACGCGCCGAAAAATTGGGACCCCGGCATTTATCGACACTCAACGATTTCCTGATAACACAAGAATGGAAGCGAATAAAATGGCAGGAAGTCCTTGCCGATAAACTACCGGAAATACGATATCCTTTTCGGACTCAAAACAGACTAAGAGGACATGTAGTGTCCAAAGCAGGACTTCCACCGCCCGATTCAACGGTCGTTATTGGCTATCTTCAGAATAATACGATGGGTTATGAGGGGTACACAAAAGACGGAAAATTTGAAATACCTTTTGTTTTTGATCCCTGGGGAGACGATCATATTTTTTGTACGCTTCAGTATCACTCAAAGAGTATTGATAACAATTATGATATCATCATCAGCAATGACTCCACTAAAATCACGGATTCCTGGTCGTCGTCGGAGTCAGCAGCATCTTCGGCGTATGGGGAGTATGCATTCAATAAGCGTCTTGTCGCTGGTTCGTACTCATTTTTTGGAAGCGGCCAGCCGCTGGTTTCTCCGCGCGATCAAAATCCGAATCTGATTCTCGAGGACGAGTTCCTGGGAGCGGACTACACAGTGAAGGTAGGAGATTTCGTTGTATTCCCGACCATGGAAGACCTTTTGCGCGAGGTCGTTCCATTTGTTCAATATCGCAAGAAGGGGTCTCAGCAAGGGATTCGGATGTTCTTTCGATATCCTACGGTAACAAAAATTTCAAACGATGACCCGCTATATGTTATTGACGGGGTGATGTCCAAGAACACGGCCTATTTCATGGATATGAAGCCTGAAAACCTGCTGTCTCTGAAGATTCTAAATGACCCCAACAAGTTACCTCAACTCGGCAAATTGGGTGAAAATGGAGTTATCTTTATTGAATCAAAAAAACGGGACACATCCAATCCTTTGACAAGGCAGAATCATTTTCCGATCGTCGGAATAAGCCGCGCGTTGAATTTTCGGATGGGAAATACAGCCGGCGACCAGGGCGCCCGTGCTCCGGATTTGCGTTCGACGCTCTTTTGGAATCCTTCATTAAAGTCCGATGCATCGGGGCGAAAGGAGGTTATCTTTCCTGCGAGCGATGATGTTGGTCCCGTGAGAGTCCTTGTGCGGGGAATAACCAAAGATGGCCATGCCTTTTCGGCTGAACAGACAATCAACATTCTATTTAGTCGGGCAGAGAAATGACCGCCCCATAGTTTGAAAAGAATAATACAAATATCATTCACCTACTTTTTGGCATTCAATGCTTCGGCCCAAGTAGGGATGATCATGGGGAAGGAAGATGCCGGCAGCAATCCTCTGCCTTTTGCAAATGTCTTTTTGAACAACACGACTCGAAACTTGTTGATCGCCCAATCCAATGACAGCGGCATCTTCGAATTGAGGGGTTTCATAAAAGTGGAGGATCGTTAAAATGAACATTAAAGTAATCGCGTTTGATGCGGACGACACGCTTTGGGACAACGAAGGCTATTTTCAAGAGGTGGAAAAAAAATTCTGTGAGTTGTTTGAGGAGTATTTGCCTCAACACACGGTCGCCAAAGAGTTATTACAGACTGAAATAAAAAATATCGGTCTTTACGGATATGGAATCAAAGCCTATATCCTTTCGATGATTGAAACGGCGATTCGAATTTCAGACAAGACAATACACGTTGGCGTCATTGAAAAAATTATTGGATATGGACAGGATCTACTGGAAAAACCAATTCACAAACTCGACGGGGTGGAGGAGGTTCTCAACACCTTAAAGGATCGTTATCGCCTCGTGGTTGCAACAAAAGGTGACTTGCTTGACCAGGAGAGAAAGTTGAGAAAATCAGGTATAGAACACTACTTCCACCACACAGAAATAATGTCTGAAAAGGGAGAGGCTGACTTCAGCAAATTAATAAGGCACCTCGATATTGAACCCGGAGAATTTGTAATGGTCGGAAATTCGCTCAAATCCGACATTCTTCCCGTTTTGAATATTGGAGGACATGGTTTCCATATTCCATATCATATTACCTGGGGTCATGAGCGGATTGAAATAAATATTGAAC
>JBGPGZ010000174.1:0-8252 GCA_041484175.1 Cyclobacteriaceae bacterium
ATAGTGCCTTGGTAAAGTCGACAGGAGGAGTTAATCCTGACCTGGATGCCTTATTGGCCACAGCCAATTCTACCGGAATAAGCTTCTTTGTTAACGGCGCGCACACCAGGACTGCGGGATTGGATCTGGTCGCCGGCTATCGCAATTTGAAAATAGGGCCTAACATACTGAACATCAATTTTGCTGGCAATTATGTCATCAGTAATGAATTGATTGGCTCAATGAATACGCCGCCCAAAATTGAGGCTGCCGGAGGTAAGATCTTCAGCAGAATAGAGCAAGGGCTTATGCTTACCAGCCGCCCGAAGTACAAATACATACTCGGACTTGAACTGATTGTGAGCAAATTTAATTTTAACCTCAACAATACACTGATGGGCCCGGCGTATTTTAACAATGCCGCCTACGCCGATTTCGGCCAACTGGATAACATGCGGACTGCTTTCGATCCTCGCGTCCTCACGGATGTGGCGGTCGGCTTTGAGATCAATAAACACGCGAGCATCTCCTTGACGGTCTCCAACATCCTGAATGTATATCCGAAGTACAAGATTGAAGCGCTGAATCAGGCGGGTTCTACTTTCCTCCAGGATGAAGCACAAAAGAGATTGTTGATCGGCGATTTGACGTTCAACGGCCGCTATCCTTATATGACCTATGACGGAGCGCACCTTAATCAACTAGGAACTACATTCCTGGGCCAATTGATTTACAAATTCTAGAAATCCACAGACCGATAAAAAAGAAAGGAGGCGATGCCTCCTTTTTTATTCGCAAAAGAAATATTTCAGAATCGTCTACCAGGTTCGGTCCTTCATAAAGGCGTCCAATTCCGGGCGGGTCATGGGGAGCTTAGCTGAATTTTGATCAAACCATTTCAAAAAATCGGTTTTTATCTCGTCCGACCATTGCGCATCGATCTGACCGGGTGTATACTTCCCCTCCCGAAGGCGTTGATGCCCAAACCGATCGCGGAGTGCGATAAATTCCCCGTTTAACACAACTTCCTCGACAAGGTGAGCAGGGACAAAAACAATTCCACCCTTTTTTGCCAGGACCGCATCGCCTGGAAGGACGGTTACTCTGCCAATGCGGATAGGGAGATTGATGCCGCCCAGCATCATCTCCTGAATGTATGATGGGTCGTATCCTTTTACCCACGCATTGAAACCTTCGATTTGCTCAAGACCTTCCACATCCCTGACTGCCCCGTAAAACACAACTCCGTTTTTTGATTTCGCGTAAATGGAGTTTCCGAGGTTATCCCCGATCAGCGTTCCGTCAATGATCTTCCCATAGCTGTCTGCGACGTACACATCCCCCGGTCTGAGCATATCTATAGGCCAGGAATTGAAGTTTCCAATTCGCTTTTCGGCTTTTCCTTTTTCACGAATGAGATGATCGAAGTCGGACCGTTTAGGCAAGTATTGAACTGTCAGGGCACGGCCTGTTATAGCCTGCTCCGGCCGGAGGATCATCCACTCTCCTTCGAACTGGTTGTTATACCCTTTGTTCCGCAAGATGCCCCACGCCTCTTCGAGTGAAATATTTCTTAGTCGCTCAAGGAGTTTATCAGACACATTGGGCCTTCCATCCGGAAGCCGGTCTCCTTTCCATTCAGGGGTGATCGCAATAATTTGCTCTGGCGGTAACGCTACCTGCTGCGCGTACGAATTCAAAACAATGAAAACAAAAAGTAAGGTGATAGGTTTCTTCATAATAATTCCCTTATGATTGTAAGGGTGCTAAAGCTACAAATTTTGTCACCGAAAGGCCATCGTTTTTTTCTTGAAAGTCAAAACACAATGACCAATGACTCCCGATAGCTATCGGGACCGGTCAATAACTAATCCTACTTTGTCACTGAGAACGCGGGCTGGTTCCCTCCCAAGGAAAAGAAGGGCGTGCGGTGGGGAGTAACTCGAATCTCACGCTCACCCCTGACCTCCGCCTACGCTAAAGCTCCGTCGGACTCGACAAAGTTGGACTAACTAAATGACCAATGACTAGGTTTTGCCTACTGCCCATTGCCTACTGCCCATTGCCTGCTGCCTATTGCCCCTTGCCAACTGACTCCAGCCTCTTAAGACAATTCTCCAGCGACCGATACTGATGATAAAAAGCCTTCCAAATATGCCCCTTTAGTGCCGTTTTCATCTCGGGTTGCTTATCAAGTCCACCGGCATACCAATCACCGTTTTCATGATCGATCAGGTATTTGTTTGAATACTTCCACAGCGTCTCAAACTTGTTGAAGTATTGCATCTCATCGGCAGGATACATATCGGCCATCATCAACAGCGTATTTAATCCTTCGGCTTGCGCCCACCAGTTCTTTGTATCCCTGGTAATGGTAATGCCCGGTTTGTCCTTGAAGTAATATCCTTCATCATAAAAGCCACCGACACTGTCGTCCCATCCGTTGCGGAGGGCATGGTCAACCATTTTCTTTGAAATTCTCGCAGTGGTAGTATCATTTTCCAATCCAAGAACGTGAGAGGCTTCCAGCATTAAATAGGCTGTCTCCACATCATGCCCGAATGAAACATGGTCCAGGCCGTGATGCTTTTCCATAACCTCCCGGGACGAATAGACAAACGAAACGGGTGTCCAGTCAGGATGCAGGAAAAGAATAAGGTATCCCTTTGGCGTTACGATGGTATCGCGGATGAGGACCAGCATTTCATTGAGTCGTTCCCGCAACAGGGGATCAGGCCAAACCTGGTATAATTCAGTAAGCGCTTCCAACAAGTGAATAGAACTGTTCTGATCTTTATAACCGGTCTCCGCCGTCGAAGGCGTATTGGCCTGCCGTTGAATAGGTTTTCCATTGCGCTGCAAATGCTGGAAGTATCCTTTTAATACAGGATCATGGCTATTTTTCTCTAACCACAGGAAAGCCTTTTTGGCCAGGTTCAAAGCGCCGGTGTCCTTTGAAACTTGATAATAGGCGGCTAAAGCATAAATACCAAATGAATTGCCATAGGCTGTCTTGGATGAGTCCATGCCCTTAACGTTTCCTTTTCTATCAACCAGTTGATAAAACCCACCGTAGACCTTATCCCACATTACGTTTTTCAGAAATTCAAATCCATGTTTGGCGCCGGTTTGATAATAATGGATTTCCGGATATCGCAGGGAGGCTTTGGCGTTGGTCCACGTATGACGCGCCTGCGTTACAATCATTTTATCCTGATCGCCTGTCGGCTTAAAATCGAAGGTGAATGTGCTAAGAAAGCCGCCATAGACCGTATCTATCGCCTGAGGGTACCATTTGTCCAGCATTTCTGATTTTAACGTCATTTCCATCTCCGATGCAATTTGTTGTCTTTGCGCACGCTCATTGTCTTGTTTGCAGCATTGCAAGCCAATGCCAGCGATCAAAATAAAAACGAGTCGGTAATTTTTCATACTTGAATTTAATACATTAGAGCGTGTCTATCAATATTTACACAAAGGTTCTCATTCCATGTGCATTGCTACTGGTGCTACACATAAAGGCCAACGGCCAAACTTCTATCGCATTTGACACAAGCAGTCAACCGCTTCTTTATGGGGTAAGCCGGATAGAAAAAGCGCTACAAACGTCAGGAATTACAATCAGAAGAATTTCAACGGCGCCGGATATTCTCGAGGCGGATATTTTCATTCAAATTCATGGTAATTCTCCTGATCTGGCGATTAATAAAGAAGGCTACAAAATCAGTCATAACAAAACAACATTGCGGATAGAGGCTATTGATCCGGTGGGGGCCATGTATGGCGCTTTGGATGTTGCAGAACAGATCGCCTCAGGAAAAACATGGCAAAGCATTACAAACAAAATAGTAAATCCCCGATTGACGGTCAGGGCGATAAAATTCAATCTCCCCTGGTCCTCTTACCGCACCGGGCCGGCGATGCAACTACATACGGAAGTATGCCGCGATCTCGGCTTCTGGCAGGCCTTCCTTGACCAGATGGCAGAAAATCGCTTTAATGTTCTTTCACTATGGAACGTCCACCCGTTTTCCTACATGGTGAAGCCACTCCATTTTCCCGATGCGAACGACTTTTCACAACAAGAGATGGAACAATGGAAAAGCTTTTGGACATCCTTGTTCCGTATGGCTAAAGACCGCGGCATTGAGCCCTTTATCGTCAATTGGAACATTGCGGTATCGCCTGAATTTGCCAAGGCCTACGGTGTTCACGAGCGTAACGATACATCAGAAATAGTTAAGCGATACACGCGGGAGGTGGTCACACAAGTCATCAACGAGTATCCTGATTTGGCTGGCATCGGTATCACACTGGCGGATTGGATGAGTAACTTCAGATCGGCAGGTTCTACGCTTCCCGAAATGTCTCCGAAAGACCGTGAAGACTGGATTGAAGAAACGGTTGTGGCCGGAATAAAGAACGCTCAACGTCCGGTGAAATTGCTGCATCGCTCGGTGCTCTCTTCGGATCCGCACGAAATGCGGAGGGTAATAGACAACGCAAAACTCCCCGATACAACATTGGTGGAAATCAAATTCAACTGGTCGCACGGTCATTCAACACCATCGTTGCTGATAACGCATGATTCACATTCAGGCAAAACGGATGACGGCTATTGGAATCCGATGCCCGGAAACTATCGCGTGGAGTGGATGATTCGCAATGAAGATTTTTTTATTCTCCGCTGGGGGCAACCTGATTTTATCAGAAAACATATCGCCAAAAATACTAAACCCTATGTCAATGGATACTTCGTGGGTTCTGAAGGATATATACCCGCAAAAGATTTTTCGCATCTGGACGGGCCTCATCGCACTTGGAATTATGCTTTTGAGAAGCAATGGCTGTTCTATCAACTTTGGGGCCGATTGCTTTTCGATCCCTCGACGCCCGACCTCATCTTTGAGACAGCATTTGATACCCGGTATGGAAAGGATCATGGCAAGTCTTTGTTGCAAGCTTACTCGGTAGCCGGTAAAATGCCATTACGACTTGCTTCCTACTACCGGTCCACCTGGGATTATACCTTGTATTCGGAAGGCTTCATGTCGCCGTCGCCCAGCGGGGGTCTGGATGACAAAGTTTCCTCCTTCATTTCTGTCGATGAATTAATTGACCACCCTACGTTGGATCCCCGGTATATTTCAATTGCCGACTACGTAAAGGAGTTTGGGGAACGAAAAACACCCGCCTCCGGAGGAGCCGGTATTATTTCTGGAAAGACAAGCCCGCTGGATTTGGCGGACTCGCTGGAGAATGATAGTCGCGTGGTACTGGCGCTGGTTGGGCAAATGAGATCCAAATCACTGTCCCCTACCCTGGCTTGCGAATTGGATGATTTGGAAACGTGGGCATATTTAAGTGATTACTTCGCCAATAAATTACGCGCCGGAGTTGCGTTGCATACGTTCCGGACCTTCGGGGACAAAAGGCAGCAACAAAAAGCAATCCAGTTACTCACGCATTGCCGGACGGTATGGATGAAGATCAGTAAAATCACCGGTGGGCACTACCGGGAGGTACCATACATTGATGATGATTCCGATGCGCGTACTTTTTCATGGGCGAAATACCTGCCGCAAGTGGAGCGAGACATCAGGCTCGCGGAGCAGGCTAAATCCAAGTAAACACACTGGAGAGCGCTTTTCGTAAATGGTGGGATTCGTTTTTCATTTAGCTTGCTGTTTCTTGTCCACGATATATTGATGTATGAAATGATCAAAGCTACCGTCAACTTTGAACCCCAATTGCAAGGCGCGCGTATTGTCGATGGCACCTGGCCAGCCGCTTACAATATGGCCGATGGTTGGATCATGCTTGAATTGTATTCTCGATAACGTCTCCTTATCCGTAATTCGCTCAAGCGAATCCAACATCTGTTGAACGGTCACTGCGATCCCCGGTAGATTGACGGTGCGCGACTCTCCCAGATCACTTGCCTCCAGGTTGGAAGCATGCAGGATATTGTGAATTACCGTATCCGGACTTGACACTAACACGGGAAGGTCACGCGATACCGGGCAAACGGCAATCTCGCCGTTCAGGGGTTCCCGAATAATGCTGCTGACAAACGAAGACGCAGCCTGGTTGGGACGACCCGGCCTGACGCAAATTGTCGACAATCGCAAGACCCGTCCATCCACAAATTTCTTTCTTGAATAATCATTAATCAGCAATTCACCCATGGCTTTCTGGGCGCCATAAGAAGTGCGGGGCGTTACGAACGTTGTTTCATCGACGACCGCAGGTAATTTACCTCCATAGACCGCCATGGAACTGGTAAACACAAACCGGATTCCTGGCTTCTGATGCCGACAAGCCTCCAGGAGTTCTCTGGTGACATCCAGGTTAACCCGCCAACCCAGATCAAAATCCTTTTCAGCGTGGCTGCTTACGATGGCCGCCAGGTGAAAAATAATCCCTATTTGAGATGTGACCAGGTCCTTGGCCGCCCCATTTTCTGTCAAATCAACTTGCCTGCAACGCACGCGCTCATCCTTTCCGGGATTGAGGGGCATGACCACATCCACCAGCATCAGCTCATCGAACTTGAGGGCACTGTTCAAGAGGGCCCTCGCAAGACGTTGGCCCAGGAAACCTCCACCTCCGGTAATGATAATTTGCATAGGATCAATGAAATTAGCTGAAATCCGCAGCCTCAAACCGATGTAAAACAAAAGATATGTTAAAATTTTAATAATTAATTTACCAAATCAAGCGTGACAGGTTTTTTTAGCGGGACGATTTCAAATGGTTGCCAAGGTAAAAGATATTGTGAGCTTGCTTCCCCCAGACTATACTGGGGAACTTCTTCCTTCCATACGGGAGGAATTTGTGAAAAGTGATAAGACCATTATCGTCCTCGACGATGATCCCACAGGCACACAAACATGTTATGATGTAACCGTACTCACCTCCTGGAGTGTGGCCCTGATCACAAAGGAGTTGACAAAAAAACCATCCATCCTGTTTATTCTTACCAATTCGCGAAGCATGTCCGGGAAAGCGGCTGTTCAACTCACTACCGAAATTGGCCAAAATCTGAAGGAAGCTGTCGAACTGAGCGGTCGGGAAATCGTGGTCATCAGCAGGAGCGACTCTACTTTGAGAGGACATTTCCCAGTTGAAGTGGATGCTATTTCGATGGCCTTGCACATTGAAAATGCAGTCTGGATTTTAGTTCCTGCATTTATCGAAGGCGGCCGGTTGACCATCGATGATGTCCATTACCTTGTTGAACACGAGGAACTGGTACCGGTCGCCGATACGCCCTTCGCCCGGGATACGGTATTCGGATACACCCATTCCAACCTGAAAGCATGGGTGGAGGAAAAAACCAACGGTCGCGTCAAAGCGGAAGAAGTAATTTCCATATCGTTGGAAGATATCCGGTTGGGCGGTCCGCAAGGTGTATCCGGAAAATTGAGAAAATGCAGTCCCGGAAAAATATGCATTGTCAATGCCTGTAATTATAGAGACCTGGAAGTATTTGCAATGGGCGTAATCCTTGCCGAAAACGCCGGACAGAAATTCTTATATCGCAGCTCGGCCAGCTTTGTTCCCATCCGGGCCGGCATGGCGGCGGGAAGACTTTACATACCTGAAAAGGAAATTACAGCTGCAACCAACGGCTCGTTGGTCGTGGTGGGTTCTCATGTTCCAAAAACCTCCAGCCAGCTGCAGTATCTCCTGACGCAGGGAGAGCACCAGTCGATTGAAGTTAACGTGCCACAACTCCTAACCTCAGACGATTTTTCGGATTATGCAGCCGCCATCATCCATCGAACGGATCAGTGGATTGCATCCGGAAAGGATGTGGTGATTCACACAAGCCGCAAGCTGGAAGTCGGAAAAGATGCCGACGGCAGCTTGCAGATCAACGCTCTTGTTTCTTCATTTTTGGTCAGCATCATAAAAGGTCTTACCGCCCGACCTATGTTTATCGTTGCCAAGGGCGGAATCACTTCCAGCGACCTGGCTACGAAAGGTCTCTTGGCTGAAAAGGCCCTGATCCTTGGTCAAGTGATACCGGGTGTTCCGGTTTGGAGGCTGGATCACAAAAGTAAATTTCCGGAAATCCTGTTCGTCGTTTTTCCAGGAAATGTGGGGGATGAAAGGGCGTTGGCCCAGGTCTGCAATTTGGTGGAGGGATAAGGTAAAGGTACGAGGTACGAGGGAGGACGGATGAGGGGCGAGGGACGAGGGATGAGGGGCGAGGGACGAGGTACGAGGGACGAGGGACGACGACCGAGGCACGAGGGACGAGGGAT
>JBGPGZ010000175.1:0-8207 GCA_041484175.1 Cyclobacteriaceae bacterium
GAATCCTCAAACGACATTCATAGCGTGTCATCTTGCTAATTGCGAATACAATTTGGAAATACTGGGCAGCATGTTGGACAAGTACCCCAATCTATTTGCGGACATCGCCGCACGCTATGCAGAAATTGCGCCAATCCCCAGGTATATGCAGTCGTTCTTTCAAAAACACCAGGATAAATTGGTGTATGGTACAGATATGGGATTTGACCCTGCCATGTATGCAGCAACTTTTCGGATACTGGAAACCCTTGATGAGCATTTCTACCTGACGGAACTGTCAGGCTATCATTGGCCCTGCAATGGATTTGGCCTGGATGACAGGGTGCTCAAGAAAGTCTACCACGGCAACGCGTCCAGAATCTTAAGGCATGAATGACGATCAGGCAGTTTTACCCTGACCCTCATTTCCTTCATTCGCTCGGAAAGAGAGAATTAGTACCACCACACCGGTCAGGATGAGGGGGATATCCAGTATTTGGCTTCGCAGGATGGTCATTCCTTTTTCTGAAGAAAGCTGGTTTTCTTTCACGTATTCGAAAGCAAAGTGTAAGCCCCAGAAGAGGATCATAAAGGTGCCGAAAATTCGGCCCGGCGGTGTGTTCATTTTGTGTTTATTCCAATACCAAAACAACAAAATGAAAAGAAGAAGGCAGGAGATGGATTCGAAAAGCTGAACTGGATACCTGGCAATACCGTTTGTCTTAACCCTCACTGCATAATCCCCCGGCGCCTCCACAAAGATGGTGTAGCGTAAAGGTACTGTTCCTGGCTCATCGACAAATTGGGGCATGTCATAGAGGTACGTTTTAACATCCCCCATCAGAAAGGCATCGATCATCTGCTCGGTAGCTCCTGGCTTAAAAAATAAGTACAGGATAACAGATTGACGGCCTTCAGCATTTTTTGATGGCGCCTCGTCTTTCTTTACCGTGACAGAATTCAATGGGTTTTCCCCATTCGGGTTACGCATGATACAACATGGAATTTTCAGAAGTCCTTTTGTCACGGGTGCCGTAAACACAAAACCAGCCGGAGAATCGGTAGGTTTGCCTGCGATTCCTGAATTAAGGAAATTGCCCGCAAATATCAGAACTCCTGCGAGCGCCGCCGAAACCGCAATCCGATCAAGGACCCGTCGATAGGGCTGCCCGTCTTTATTATGCCGGCCATGAATCCAGAGCGTGATCAAGATACCCAAAGCACCTCCGTGAATGGAGTATCCATGGATGCCCTTAAACTGAAAGACAGGCTGAAATTGGAATGGCAAGAATATTTCGAGCGGCCTCGTCCAGATCAATTCAGGTTGATAAAAGACCACGTACCCAAGCCTCGCTCCCACAAGCGCGGCGAGGATCATGTATGCAGCAAGGGAGTCAACGCCCATGAGCGGCCTTCCTTCCTTTTTATAGAGATACAACAGGACCTGCCGGCTGAATAAGAAAGCCAACACTAAAAAGAGAGCATTCCAACGGAACGTAAACTGGCCTATTGATAATAATTCAGAACTTACGTTCCATAAAATGTAGTTAATCATGGTTAATTTGCAATGGATAAGGGAAAGGCTTAACGGTGTGGCAATATAGATGCTAATAACGAACATGAGAAAAAAATCATCACCGGTTGTCTTGCTTGTTTTCGCAGTTGCGGCCTTCCATGCAACCTTCGCACAGCCGGCACAAGAACCAAATTATGATTGGATAAAAAATGCCCGCATATTTATTATTGATGGTTATACTTATCCGCTGAGCCCCAAAATAGAATTTGATGCCGTAAAGTTAGCAGAAACCATGGTGGATATGCACGCGAATGTTGTGCGTATAGCAACCTCGGGCAACCATGGTTGGCTGATTCCCGCAACGGAATTCAAGGTTCACCCGGATCTTGGAAAAAGGGATATTCTGGCAGAAACTATTGCTGCGAGCAAACCGAGGGGAATAAAAGTTGTTCCTTATGTGTCCACGGGTAATACCATCAACGCGTCACTCATCAATCCGGAATGGGCACAGAAGATAACTCCGGATGGCGACATATTGACGAGTTGGGATATGGGAGCCAAGACAGCACCTACCTGCTGGAATACATCATACCGTCAGGCATATTATAATTTGATAAGAACCATTGTGAGCCGCTATGATGTAGACGGCATTTATTTTGATGCATGGCTCCCATTTTATTTTTTTGGCGGCAAAGAACAAATATGTTATTGTGATGGATGTAAGAAGGGATTTAGAAAGGAAAGTGGCAAGGAATTACCCTATAGAAAAAATGAAGACTACTCCTCCGAAGAACTGGAAACGATTGATCAGTACCGCATGTGGTACAAGGAAGAGTTATTTACCGTGTTCAGAGAAACGAAGCGCATTGTAAAATCATATAAGAATATACCTCTTATTTATAATATTAATAACCCCAGCAGGATAATGCATGAGGACTTCAGAATTTTAGAAGGGAGTGATGCCTTTCTATATGAGCGGGGAGGAAGTATGATCGAGCGTTCCGAAGGAGTAAGCCTTGCCACGGCTCACGGGCTTGCTGTTTGGCCTTACATCGGCACCTATGACCCATTCCCTCGCATTCCTCATTTTCAATTTGAACTTGAGCAAGAGATTTTTACTTCCATTGCTTTCGGTGGTTCTCCCATTTTATATCATACCTATTTCTTTACCAATCATCCTGAAGCCAGAGCCCCCATCAAAGAAGCGTTCCGGATCATGGAAAAGAACGATGAATACATCAAGGATTTCAACTCGGAGAAATTCTGCGCTGTTGTTTGGAACAATGCAGACCCTCCCGGGCACGCTTTCGACGGCTGGTTGTGGGATACGAATGCGCGTTCAAGTTCACTTGGCACTTTTTCTGCTTGCGTCAATAGTCATGTGCAAACGACGTCCCTGTTAAAACAAGACTTGGATAAAGGAGACTTGTTGAGTCAGTACAAAGTCTTGTACCTTGCCGATATCTGCTATTTGACGGACAAACAAGTGGCAAACATTACAAGATTTGTTGAAAATGGGGGAGGTCTTGTGATGACCTATGCTACTTCATTGTACGACGAACATGGAGAAAAGCGCTCTGATTTTGCTCTCGGCAATCTCGCAAAGATACAGTACCATAAACCGGATGAGGGGTTGTCTGAAAAAGTGGTTCAAAACCTTGCGTTCGGAAGCGTATACGATGTGTACTTAAAAGCCCGCTCGGGTCAGGAAGTAATCAAACACCCGCTTGCTGACGGACTCATTCCAACACACTTGTATGAAACTGTTGATGTTCTTCGCGACGGAGCAGTTGCCGCTGATATCGTGATCGGGACCGATAACGAGCCGGTCGTGCCGGGATTGGTCGTTGCCCGTTATGGAAAAGGGAAAGTGGCTTATATCGCTGCCGAGAAAGGCGCCATGTACTTGCAAACCGGTATCCGCGAGTTATCTGATCTTCTGAAGGATGTGATAGCGTATGTGAGCCCCAGTGGGTTGCCCTATGAAATAGAAGCCCCTACCGCCTCTTTAATATCGAACATGACGGTGAATGGCAATAAGATGGTTTTTCATCTTATCAACCGGACGGGGAATAACCAGGAAAGAACATGGCAGAATATTTATTATATCCCACCGGTTGAGAATGTGACCATAAAAGTAAGGATCCCCGATGGAAAGGAGATAAAGAATATTTCATCATTTGTTCCCGTCGCATTTTCACAAAAACGGGTAAATAATATTTTGCACATTACGCTTCCGCGGGTCGAAAAGTATCAGGGTATCGTGGTTGAGCTGAAATAAAAAGAACGCGGAGGTTCGCAGGAATTCTTCCTCTTGAATTCAGCTTTGAGCTTTCGTAGTGTCTTTGTGTCCTGGTGGCAAGATACCGGCCCTCTGCCACGAAGGCCCTAAGACACAAACGTACCTCCACCCCGTAATTCGTAATTGCTATTTAAACGTTGCCCTAGTCGAATCCATTGCTGATTCAATCCCAAACCATCCATTACCAATTACGCATTACCGATTACCGATTACTGATTCTGCCTTTTCCCGAACAGCCTTCTCCGGTGGCATCTCCCGCTGGATCCGGTTTTTAAAATCACCCAGCCATGGCCACAATTTCTGCTTGTTTAAATCAACATCAACGACGACAACCGGATTGTCCTCCGTGGCCTCTTTCACCACTTCACCCTCCTGGTCAAACACGGCGCTGATCATATCATAGGTAGAGGATACAAGATAGACCTGGTTCTCAACAGCGCGGGCTTTGGCGAGGATAAGGTTGCCTCCCCAAATCGGGAGAAAGATTACTTCCGCTCCTTTCTTTGCCAGGGTGCGTGCTTGTTCGGGGAACGTTACATCCCAGCAAATCATCATACCGATGCGTCCAAAATCAGTATCAAACACAGGCAACGCATCGCCGGGCGTAACGCCCCCATCGATCTCCTCTCTGGGCAAACTTACTTTGTGATAGGTCCCCGCCAACCTGCCGCTCCTGTCGATAAGAACAGCTGTATTGTATACGACCTCCCCCTTTTTTTCCAGGATGCCTGCCACGATGTACAGATTATATTTCCTGGCAATATTTCCGAGGAATTGGGTCGTGGGACCCGGAACGGGCTCGCTGGCCGAGATGTAGTCAAGGTCCGTGCCGACCAAGGTGATACCTTCCGGAAGGCAAACAATATCAGCCTTTTGAGCACCGGCCTTGGCGATCAATTTTGAGAATTGGTCCAGGCCTTCCTGGGATGACTTGGTTCCACGGGGACGATGGTGGATCGTTGCGAGTCTAACCACGCGAGGTTGGGGCGGTGTGGCCTTTTGGAACGAAACTCCGCCAAAATGAACGATCCCGTCCGCATCCCACCGGTAATGTAATTTCAACTTCGCGCTTTTTGCGTCATCCGGTATTTTATACGATTGTTCAATGATACTCCAGCCCTCGTTTTTCTTATCGAGCAGGGTAACCGGATATTCGGTGAAACCTACTGAATTCCCTGATCCATCCAACCATAAGATGCTGGCGAGCACACTTCGTCCTTGTTCGTCCACTTTGGAGGAAATAAAATGCGCCCGGAATTGAAAATATTCTCCAGGTTCAACATTTACGATGGTGTACCAATGACCATCTGCGTATTCCTTCCCGCCACCGGACAACGCGAGTGTCGGTTTTCCATGGAAAGTGGTCTTGTCATCGACATACCGGACCGGTGCAATCTCGCTGCGCTGGCATGCGAACTTCCATCCCGATGGGTTGAGTTCCTGACTCACTCCCGGCATGGTCATGAACGAGACTATTCCAAAAACTAAAAAAATGGATATCATCCGGCCATGGGATTTCTCGAAACCCGGGTTCAAGTTGAGCCGAAGGTGCTGTTGGCTTCCACTTTTCATAACGGTCAAATTTTTAATAAGACAAATTTCACGATAGAGCGGGACGACTCGTAAAGTTAGACATAGTTCAGTGATTTGTGAATTATTAAGGAAAGACTGATTCGGATTGAATTTAAGGACCTTCTTTTTATCGATTGTTGATAATGGCGTGGATGGCGTTCCGGAGGACCTAATTTCTTTCACTAAAGTAGTCAAGGAACACATCCCTTAATTGCTTGCCCAGCAATTCCCAATCTTTTGAGGAGGGCACCTTGTTCAGACCTGCGATCCATTCAAAGTTGAGTTCGTAAATGAAAGCGTCGATACCATACCTTTCAAGTAATCCCTCTCCCATGGTGCCGGGGTTCCTGAATTCCGCCGCCGTTTTGCCCTCAGTAAACCACGTGCGCACATATAACAAGGATTCAAAGCGTTGTGCATGAGAATAATATGATTCAGCGTTTTTTGATGGATGGCTCACATGAAGATTGCCGCCACGGTCATTGTGGAGATCAATCGCCAAATCCGGCTTCTTGCCTTTAGCGATCATATTTCTTAACCAGCTTTCCACCGCATCGTTTTCCGGACAGTATCGCGGGTCCGCCGGTTGATCCCAATTTCTGTTCAAATCCATCCCTTGCGCATTGAACCGTGTCCTTCCCAGGGCGACAGCATCTTTATTGGCCATCGGCAAAATATAAACACAGTATTTCTTGTGATAAGGTGTTGCATTTTTCAGCAGCAGACTCTGGATTAATCCTTGCACCACCCAGTTGCCGCCGGTTTCAAACCCATGAGCCCTGGCTCTCAGGAAAACGCGAAAGGGAGCATTGGGATCACCGATCCTTATAATTTCGAGCGGCCGCCCTTCAGCAGTTTTTCCGATTTGACTTACTTCAACGAGAGCGTTATTCTTGATCGCCGCGATCAACTTTTGCAAATCACTTATCCGATAAGGCTCCAGGCTCGCAACGTACAGCTTTTCACCATTCATGTGGATGTTGAGTTGAAGGCGGTTTCCGCTTAGCAGTTCAGTTTTAATGGCTGTCCAGGTTATACCGTCCTGGGAAGTATAGCAAGGTGTTCGATTGGAAATGGGAGAGGCTTTCTCTCCATTCCAGATATTATCAAAATTCCTTAGAATAAGTGTCAAATCAGAACCGGGATCAGCCTGAACCTGAAAATGCCAATGCTGATTGGCCCTGTTTGATGAAGATCTTTCGTGATCATAAATCAGGTCCAAGACAACCACTCCTGTAGAATCAATTTGCCAATTCATTGGCGAAGCATTTTCAAATGAAGTATTGATAAATTTTATTCTTGTTCGAAGTGAATCGCGCCAGTGAATTGAGCTGGTTGGACTTGAACATAGTGGCTTTCTTGATAGGCTTGATGCATTAAGAATTGCAGAAAGAGAAAGTATGCTGATTAGTAAAGTATGTTTGAAGGATGTTTGCATGAGCAAAGGATGATCGTGTTTTTAAACATTAGACGAAACGCCGGATTGGTTAAGGTTCTCAAGCGATGAACGGCTTGATTTCTCAGCAACCATGTTGCCCTTTCCACCCACGGAATTTTCCACCAAAAGCTACTGATTTTTACTTTCAACAACCAGGTTCATCGCAAGATTCACAATTCTTTCGGGCCCAAAAATGCGTGGTGCAGCTTAATATTTCAAAATTGACATATTTTATCCTCGATCTTTTTATAGCTTGCTGTGAATACTAAAAAAACATGATCAAGAAAATAACCTTGTTCTTAATCTCCTTTGTTCCGTTAAATACCTTTGCACAAATAGCATTTGAAAAGGGTTATTTTGTTGACAACGACGATAAGAAAATCGAATGTTTAATAAGGAATATGGATTGGAAAAACAACCCAAGTCAGTTTGAATACAAGCTCTCAGATGAAGGGGAGTCGAAAACCATGGAAATCTCATCCATTAAGGAATTTGGCATTGATCATTTTTCTAAATATGTAAGTAATGTTGTTAGAATAGATCGTTCAAGTGATGAGTACGACAATCTGAGTAACGATCGAATGCCGATTTGGTCACAGGAGCGATTGCTTTTGAAAGTGTTGGTCCAAGGGAAAGCATCACTATACTTCTATCAAAATGGGAGCATGACCCGATTCTTTTACGGTGTCAATGGATTGGCAGTACAGCAGCTGGTTTATAAAAAGTATATTACAGAGAGTAGCGGTGTTGGGGTAAATTCGGACTTCCGGCAACAACTTTTGGTGGAGGTCAAGTGTGGTCAAGTGTCTCAGAATTCTGTAAGAAATATTTCTTATTCCAGCAGTGAACTTGTCCGGTACTTCCAAAAATACAATGAATGCAACGGGGAGAAACCGGTTGAACTCTTCTCCAAAAATAAAAGAGGCTTTTTTGTTCCTAAATTCAAAATAGGTGTGGACAACGCTTCTTTTAGAATAACTGAGCCTTTACCGTGGGGTACAAAAAATGTTAAGTTTGATAATAATATCAATCTTAGGATTGGTTTAGAGGGAGAATATGTACTCCCGTTCAGTAAAAACAAATGGGCAATCGTATTGGAGCCCACCTTTCAAAATTTTGTGTCACAAAAAGTAGACAATGGTCCTTACGGTACATTAACAGTGAAATATCGGTCCATCGAAACGCCAATCGGAGTAAGGCATTATTTCTTCCTGAGTGAAAAAACGAGCGTATTTGTAAATGGCTTTGCTGTTCTCGATATCATTCTTGATTCTCAAATTGATTTTAAGAGTGGAATTTATGATCCTTATAATTTGGAGCTTTTAAATACCGGGTGTCTCGCTTTTGGCACAGGAATGAGATACAAAGTAATAAGTGCGGAGTTGCGTTATTATTCAAGC
>JBGPGZ010000176.1:0-8131 GCA_041484175.1 Cyclobacteriaceae bacterium
AAGAATGAAAAAGAAAGTTGTCTTAGCGTTTAGCGGAGGATTGGACACCTCTTACTGCGCCATCTATCTAAGTAAAGACCGCGGCTATGAAGTCCATACCATCACTGTTAATACAGGAGGTTTTGGACCCGATGAGCTTAAGGAAATCGCCGATAGGGCCTTGAGTCTGGGGGTGGCCTCGCATAAAGCCGTTGATGAAACCAAAAACTACTATGAAAAAGTAATACGGTATCTCATTTTTGGTAACATCCTGAAAAATGCGACGTATCCACTGAGCGTGAGTGCGGAGCGAATGTCGCAGGCGCTTGCGGTTGCCAGTTATGCAAAAGAACTAAAAGCCGACGCAGTAGCGCATGGCAGTACGGGGGCCGGAAATGACCAGGTCCGGTTTGACATGATCTTCCATATCCTGACCCCGGGCATAGAGATCATCACGCCCATCCGCGATAAGAAACTAAGCAGGGAGGACGAAATTGAATATCTGAAGTCAAAGGGGGTCGACTTCAATGCCGAAAAGGCAAAGTACTCTATTAATAAAGGTCTCTGGGGAACGTCCATCGGAGGAAAGGAAACACTGACCTCGCTGGGAATGTTGCCTGAGGATGCCTGGCCCACGCAGGTGACCAGGCAGGGTAGTGAACAAATTAGGCTCGGCTTTGAAAAAGGAGAGCTGATTGCTGTAAATGGAAAGAAGTTTTCGCATCCATCGGAGTCCATCCAATATCTTCAAAGCCTTGCAGGGCCTTACGGCATCGGGCGTGACATTCATGTGGGTGATACCATCATCGGCATCAAAGGACGAGTGGGGTTTGAGGCCGCGGCCCCGTTGCTGGTGATCAAGAGCCACCATGCCCTTGAGAAACACGTGCTCACGAAATGGCAGCTTAGTTGGAAAGACCAATTGGCGCAGTTTTATGGCAATTGGCTTCACGAAGGCCAGTATCTTGATCCGGTCATGCGCGATCTGGAAGCCTTCCTGACCAGTACGCAGCAACACGTGGATGGCGAAGTGTGGGTAACCCTGTATCCATACCGGTTCCAAATTGATGGCGTCCAGTCGCCGTTCGACTTAATGTCTTCCAAGTTTGGAAAGTATGGCGAAATGAACCTTGGATGGACGGGCGAGGATGTACGAGGGTTTTCCAAAATCTTTGGCAATCAGACAATGATCTATCACCAGGTGGCCGAAGACGCCAAAAAGGACAAAGCAAAAAACACACAGTAAACTACATTGCCTTTTGATTTTAGCTTTAATAGAATGAAAGATAAAATAAAGACAGGCGTAATCGGGGGAGCGGGCTACACCGGCGGTGAGACCGTGCGGCTCCTGCTTCATCATCCTGAAGTAGTGTTGACCTTTGTTCAAAGTCGCAGTAAGGCTGGCAAAAAATTGCACGAAGTGCACCGCGATCTGATCGGCGAAACGGACCTAACATTCACTGGATCCTGGGATGTCCCCGTCGATGTCCTTTTTCTTTGCATGAATCATGGCGAGAGCAAAAAGTTGTTGAACGACGCAAGCATCCCTTCCTCCACGCGCATTATTGACTTAGGCAATGATTTTCGTCTGGGTGAAACATCCGGCGGCCGCGTCTTCATTTACGGACTTCCCGAATTTCAGCGCGACGCCATCAAGGCGGCGAGGAGCATCGCAAACCCGGGCTGCTTCGCTACCACCATTCAGCTGGGGTTGTTGCCATTGGCAAAATCAGGACTGCTCAAGGAAGTATATACAACCGGGATTACGGGATCCACAGGCGCTGGACAAAAGCTTCAGGACTCCACACACTTTACCTGGAGGGCCAACAACATCTCTGCTTACAAAACACTGACACATCAGCACCTTGGGGAAATTTATCAAACACTCAGGATATTGCAGCCCAACTTTCAGGGACCTGTCAATTTCGTTCCCTGGCGGGGAGATTTTACAAGGGGGATTTTCGTGAGTTCAACCATGTCCTGCGATCGAACCATTGAGGAAGTAGTTTACCTTTATAAGGATTTTTATAAAAACCATCCGTTTACGCATGTTTCCGATTCCATGATCGACTTGAAGCAAGTGGTCAATACAAACAAATGCCTTGTTTACGTTGAGAAAATAGGAGACAAACTGGTAGTGCATTCGGCGACAGACAACCTGCTAAAAGGCGCAAGCGGGCAGGCCGTACAGAATATGAATCTTATGTTTGGATGGGAAGAGACAACAGGGCTATTATTGAAAGGTAGTATTTTTTAAAAACCGAAATAGATGAAACTATTTGACGTATATCCCCTCTTCCCCATTGAACCGGTAAAAGCAAAGGGCTCCTGGCTTTGGGACAAGGGCGGTGAAAAGTATCTCGATCTCTACGGTGGCCACGCGGTGATTTCGATCGGGCATGGACATCCGCACTATGTGCAAGCGCTGAAAGAACAGTTGGATAAGATTTCTTTCTACTCGAATAGCGTTAAGAATTCGCTGCAAGAAAAATTGGCGGAAAAGCTCGGTCAACTTTCAGGTTATCCGGATTATCAGCTTTTCCTTTGTAATTCCGGCGCTGAAGCCAACGAGAATGCACTCAAACTAGCGTCCTTTGTTACCGGAAGGAAAAAAATAATTGCATTCCAAAAATCATTCCATGGAAGGACCTCCGGCGCCGTGGCTGCTACGGACAATCCCAAAATAGTGGCGCCCTTCAACAGGGGTCATGAAATCATTTTCTTGCCGCTCAACGATGAGCAGGCTTTTGCCCAGGCAATGGACAATGAAATAGCAGCAGTGATCATTGAAGGAATTCAAGGTGTTGGGGGAATCCAGATTCCAACCGATTCATTTCTTCAAGGGATAGCAAAAAAATGCAGGGAGATGGGATCGCTCCTGATCCTGGATGAAGTGCAATCCGGGTATGGAAGGACTGGTAAATTCTTTGCTCATCAGTTTTCAGGTGTAAAGCCCGATCTCATCACAATAGCCAAAGGGATGGGCAACGGGTTTCCTGTTGGCGGGGTATTGGTCGGTCCGGATATCCGTCCCTGGAGCGGTATGCTGGGTACAACGTTTGGCGGAAACTACCTTGCTTGCGCTGCGGCCATCGCAGTCCTAGAGGTAATTGAGGGGGAGAACCTGATGCTCAATGCTGCCCGCCTCGGTGCCTATTGGACCGACCGGCTGAGCGCCTTCGATTCCATTCTGGAAGTGCGTGGGAAAGGCTTGATGCTTGGCTTTGACCTTCCCGAACGTTTGTCGGGTTTGCGCAACGATTTACTTTTTAAGCACCATATCTTCACCGGTGAAGCAAAACCCAATACCGTGCGGTTGTTACCTTCTCTTGCCCTCAGAAAAGAGGAGGCTGAAAAGTTGGTGGAGGTACTGATGGTTGAACTAAATCAGCACGTGCCCGCATGAAACAATTTTTGTCCGTCCACGATGTGACCAGGTTGGACACGCTTGTAAAAAAAGCCCTGGAATACAAAGCTTCCCCTTTCAAAGACAAACAGCTCGGGCATAACAAGACGCTGGGCATGATCTTCCTCAATCCCAGTCTGCGTACGCGCATCAGCACCCAGGTCGCCGCAAAAAACCTGGGTATGGAAGTCGTTGTTTTCAATATCGACAAAGAAGGCTGGCAACTCGAATTCGAAGAGGGCGCCATCATGAGTGGAAACACGGTGGAGCACGTCAAGGAGGCTGCTGCCGTGATGGGGCAATATTTTCATATTTTGGGAATTCGAACTTTTCCCGGATTGAAAAACAGGGAAGAGGACTACAGCGAACAACACATCAACCAGTTTGTAAAATATGCCGGGACTCCGGTCGTGAGTTTGGAGAGCGCCACCGTTCATCCTTTGCAAAGCCTGACCGACATGATTACCATCAAAGAACGGATGACATCCCGCCGCCCGAAGGTAGTGATGACATGGGCCCCGCATGTGAAGGCGTTGCCACAGGCCGTACCCAACTCGTTTGCCCAATGGATGAACGCCTGGGATGAAATTGATTTTGTGATCACACACCCCAAAGGATACGAGCTGGTGGAAGAGTTTACTCAAAACGCTGTCATCGAAAACAACCAGGACAAGGCATTGGAGGGTGCTGACTTTGTTTACGTCAAGAACTGGTCTTCCTACAAGAAGTATGGAAAGATCTTGAATTCAGACCCTTCCTGGATGATTACGAATAAGAAATTGGAAAATACGAACAACGCAAGTGTACTGCATTGTCTGCCCGTACGCCGGAACGTGGTGATCGCCGACGAAGTACTCGACGGACCGAATTCCATCGTAATACCACAATCCGGAAACCGCGTATGGGCGGCTCAGGCTGTTCTCAGTGAAATATTGAAAGCGAACTATACAAAATGATCAACAGCGTACCTGTTGAAAGAATACCAAAAAGCACCCTCTCCCCCGGAGAGGGAGGGGTGAAGCCATGAACAAACTCTATGTCATCAAGATTGGAGGAAACGTCCTCGACGATGAAAAGTCGCTGCATGTATTCTTAAAGGACTTTGCGGCAATCCAGACACCAAAAATCCTGATTCACGGTGGAGGAAAGATTGCCACCAGGATTGGTGATCAGCTTGGCATCAAGTCCAAATACTCAAATGGCAGGAGAATCACGGACCGGCCAACGCGCGACCTGGTGTCGATGGTTTACGGGGGGTTAATCAACAAAGGAATAGTGGCAAGCTTGCAGGCATTGCAATGCAATGCGATTGGCGTAACCGGGGCCGATGGCAATCTGATCAAAGCCACCCGGCGGCCGGTCGGAGAAATTGACTATGGATATGTGGGCGATATCAAAGCCAGTGATGTTAATTCAACCTTCCTGTATTTTCTGCTTAAGCAGAATGTGACGCCTGTATTTGCACCACTTACCTATGCGGACGGTGAGATCCTGAACACAAACGCGGATACCATCGCCTCTGCCATTGCCATATCGTTAAGCCTGCATTTTGACACGCGGCTGATATTCTGCTTTGAAAAGAAAGGCGTCCTGGAAGATGTCAACAACGAGCAGTCGGTGATCCACCAGCTTAATGAAGCCCGTTACAAAGCGTTATTAATCAAGGGTACCCTTGCTGACGGCATATTGCCAAAACTTGAAAATGCTTTTGCTGCAATCCACGCAGGCGTAGCGGAAGTATTAATCGGAGAAGCTTCCGACTTGCTAAAAAATACGAGAGAAGAACCAGAAGGAACCCTGATAAAAAAATAGGCGTGGACCGCAAGTGGGGCGGGTTTTTTGCTCACGCAATTCCGAAAGCTAAATAAAATCATGGAAGAGCAGCAACTTTACGAAAATGCGGTCGATTTGCTTCAAAAGCTGATTGCCACGCCTTCGTTTAGCCGCGAGGAAGACAAGACTGCTGCAATCCTCGAAATCTTTTTTCGACAACATCTTATCCCCTCACAACGGCAAGACAATAACGTCTGGGTAAAAAGCAGATTATTTGATCAATCCAAGCCCACGATCCTGCTCAACTCCCATCATGATACGGTCAGGCCCAATCCGGGCTACACGCGCGATCCTTTTTCACCCCAGGTGGAAGGAGGAAAACTTTATGGCCTGGGGAGCAATGATGCGGGCGGGCCGCTCGTGTCGCTGATTGCGACATTTCTGCATTTTTATGAAAAGGAGGATTTCAAGTATAACATGGTTTTCGCCGCCTCGGCCGAAGAAGAGATTTCCGGAATCAACGGCATCGAAAGCATATGGTCATTGTTGCCGAAGATTGACTTTGCCATTGTTGGGGAGCCTACCCTGACGGATATGGCGATTGCCGAAAAGGGACTGCTGGTGCTGGACTGCCTGAGTCACGGAAAAGCCGGTCACGCCGCAAGGGAAGAAGGCGTCAACGCTATCTATGAGGCCCTTAACGATATCGCATGGTTTCGGAATTACGAGTTCCCCAAAGTTTCTACCACCTTGGGTAAAGTAAAAATGTCGGTGACGGTCATTCAGGCTGGACAGGCACACAATCAGGTTCCGCCAGAATGCAGATTTACTGTTGACGTGCGGGTGACCGATGCCTACTCCCTGGAAGAAGTGCTGGACGTGATCCAGGAAAATGTTTCGTGTGAAGTTACCCCCCGCTCCCTGCGCTTGCGATCTTCCGGAGTCCCAAATGATCACCCGCTGGTAAGGGCTGGAATAGCCCTGGGATTCAAACGCTATGGATCGCCAACTACGTCTGACCAGGCGTTGATCCCGGTGCCCTCCATAAAAATGGGACCCGGCGATTCCGCCCGGTCACACAGCGCGGATGAGTTTATTTATTTGGATGAGATCAAAAATGGAATTGGGTCGTATATTCGGTTGATCGAAAAATTATGATTGCTTTTCCGCTACCACAGAGGCCACGAAGTCAATACAGCACAGAGGCACAGAGATATGCCTTCATGTGTTTGAGAACCCAAATTCTCTGCGTTCTCTGTGTGCATTCCTCTGTGACCTCTGTGGTAAAAGAATACCACCCGGGATCAAAAGCAAAACGATGATTATGAACACTAACCACCCCGATGGCTATCGGGATTGAAGTCACTGCACCGTAAATGAGTTTTTTAAAATGAAACTTTGGCAAAAGGATAAAGATTCACTGGGCGAAGTAAGCCGCTTTACGGTAGGCAACGACCGTGAAATGGATTTGCATCTGGCGCGCTTTGATGTGCTGGGATCACTCGCTCATATTCAAATGCTGGAATCGGTTGGTTTGTTGAAGAAAGATGAATTACAGAAACTGTCTGCCGGGCTGAAAGAAATTTACCAACAAATTGCGTCAGGAGATTTTCAAATCGAGAACGGGGTTGAGGATGTTCACTCACAGATAGAACTGCAGCTCACCAAAGAGCTGGGTGACATTGGAAAAAAAATCCACAGCGGCCGCTCACGAAATGACCAGGTGCTCGTCGATTTGAAGTTATTTATACGGAATGAAATTCAGGAGTTGGTAACCGATATCAGGAACCTCTTTGAATTACTGATCGCTAAAAGCGAAGAGCATAAAGATAAATTCCTTCCCGGCTATACACATTTGCAATTAGCCATGCCGTCCTCCTTTGGGTTGTGGTTTGGAGCCTATGCCGAAAGTCTGGTCGATGATGTCCTTACGCTGCATGGAGCCTACCGGATCGTTAACAAGAATCCGCTTGGGTCCGCCGCCGGGTACGGTTCTTCGTTTCCATTGAACCGGAAAATGACAACCGAACTCCTCGGCTTCGATGACTTGAATTATAACGTGGTTTACGCCCAGATGAGCCGTGGCAAAACAGAAAAGATCGTCGCTGCAGCCTTGTCCAATGTGGCCGGCACCCTTGCCAAACTTTCGATGGATGCTTGCCTCTACCTGAATCAGAACTTCGGTTTTATCAGTTTCCCCGATGAACTGACCACCGGTTCGAGCATTATGCCGCACAAAAAAAACCCGGATGTGTTTGAATTAATACGCGCGAAATGCAATGCTCTCCAGGCCATCCCCAATGAGATCATGCTCCTGACAACCAATCTGCCCTCCGGATATCACCGCGATTTGCAGTTACTCAAAGAAAAACTGTTCCCGGCCTTTGGAACATTAAAAGATTGTCTGCGAATGGCTGCCCTGATGCTATCCCATATCCGTGTGAAAGATCATATTCTTGAAGACGATCAATACAAATTTCTGTTTAGCGTGGAGGAAGTAAACAAACTGGTCATTGCCGGGGTACCCTTCCGCGATGCCTACAAAAAAATAGGGCAGGCCATCGAGCAAGGAAAATTTTCGCACACAGGCGGCTTGCAGCATACCCACGAAGGGAGCCTTGGAAATTTGTGCAATGATCAGATCGGACGGATGTTCACTGAAGCAACGGCACAATTCAATTTCGGAGTCGCTGACAAAGCCTTACTAAGTTTGCTTCAATGACAGTAACGCATTTGTTTTGCGCCTGTCTGCCGAAGCGTCTCGCGTAGGCATGGTCCTTTGCGTGCATTACTTTGCGCCCTTTGCGTGAAAAGGTTTGGTTACAATTGTTGATCTATGACCCCACAGACCGTATTGCTCATCATCCTCTCTATTTCGATAGTCAGTTACTTGTTTACCCAGTTTCTCGAGAATCTCAATCTCCGCGCCCAGCGCAAGGACATTCCGGCGGAAATCGCTTCATTTTATGACCG
>JBGPGZ010000177.1:0-8120 GCA_041484175.1 Cyclobacteriaceae bacterium
ATTAGTAATTAGTGGTTAGGGATTACCAATTACCAATTGCTAATTACCAATGACTAAGGGTAAGCCGTTGTAGCTCAGTGGTAGAGCACTTCCTTGGTAAGGAAGAGGTCGACAGTTCAATCCTGTTCAACGGCTCAAGGAAGTTGAATGGCGAATTGGAGCTGCGATCAACAGGTGAGAGAAGAGAAAAATTTTAACTAACTAATTTATAACTAACAACTTAACTGGGATTTTCAAATATGGCAAAGGAAACATTTGACCGCTCGAAACCGCACGTAAACATTGGTACCATTGGTCACGTTGACCATGGAAAGACCACGCTTACTGCTGCTATCACAAAGGTTCTCGCATCTAAAGGGCTTGCTTCAATTAGAGATTTTGCTTCGATTGATAATGCGCCTGAGGAAAAAGAAAGAGGTATTACCATCAATACCTCACACGTTGAGTACGCTACCGAAAAGCGTCACTATGCACACGTGGATTGCCCTGGTCACGCGGACTATGTAAAGAACATGGTGACGGGTGCAGCGCAAATGGATGGCGCTATTCTGGTAGTTGCCGCCACAGACGGTCCGATGCCACAGACGCGCGAGCACATTTTGTTAGCCCGTCAGGTGGGCGTGCCTGCGTTGGTAGTTTTCATGAACAAAGTTGACCTGGTTGACGATCCTGAGTTGATTGAACTCGTCGAGATTGAAATTCGCGAACTCCTTTCTTTCTATAATTTTCCCGGCGATACGATTCCCGTGATCAAAGGCTCTGCGTTAGGTGCCTTGAACGGCGAGGCAAAGTGGGTTGAAAAAGTAGAGGAGCTGATGAAGGCCGTAGATGAATTCATTCCTATTCCGATTCGCCTGATTGACAAGGATTTCTTGATGCCTGTGGAAGACGTGTTTTCCATTACTGGCCGTGGCACGGTGGCTACCGGCCGCATCGAGCGCGGTATTATCAAGACGGGTGATCCGGTTCAAATCCTCGGGATGGGAGCGGAGAATCTGACGTCGACCATTACCGGTGTTGAAATGTTCCGCAAAATCCTTGACCGGGGTGAAGCTGGAGATAATGTGGGCTTGCTCCTGCGCGGTATTGAAAAAGAGCAAATCTGCCGCGGTATGGTAATCTGTAAACCCAACTCGGTAACCCCGCACGCCAAGTTCAAAGCAGAGGTTTACGTGTTAAAGAAAGAGGAAGGCGGACGCCACACTCCGTTCTTTAACAAATACCGTCCTCAATTCTATTTCCGGACAACCGACGTAACCGGCGAGATCAAACTTCCTGCAGGGGTGGAGATGGTGATGCCGGGAGATAACGTAACCATTGAAGTTGAACTGATCAACAAGATTGCTATGGAGAAAGGTCTTCGTTTCGCTATCCGCGAAGGGGGCCGTACGGTAGGGTCAGGTCAGGTTACTGAAATCCTTGACTAACGCTGCTCAGAAATCAGGACAAGTAGTTGATATTCAATGTGAAGGCGTTTCCCAGATTTTTCTTGGAAACGCTTTTGTTTTCTTTGTCTTTGTCCTACCTTTGCAGTCCTTTTGGATTGAGGGTGCATGGGTGCAGTCCAGAGGGTTGAGTAGTGCCGGTAGGATTGGTCCAAAAACGGGTGTAGCTCAATTGGTAGAGTAGCGGTCTCCAAAACCGTTGGCTGGGAGTTCGAGTCTCTCCACCCGTGCAAAATAGGGGAAAACAATACAAAATTTATAGCGGGTAGGTTGAGAGCCTGCTTGTTCAAAGCGAAAATCGATGGAAAAGCTGAAAATCTACATTCTGGACTCGATTGACGAGATTCGCAATAAGGTTAGCTGGCCCAAATTCACCGAGTTACAAAGCAGCGCCATCCTTGTTCTGGTAGCCTCCCTGATCTTTGCTGTTGTTATCGGACTGATTGATTTGAGTTTTAAGAAAGGGCTGACCTGGTTTTATACCCTTAAATAAAAGTGAAGGCTGCAATGGGCGAGCTAAAGTGGTATGTACTCAGGGTCATCAGTGGCCAGGAAAAGAAGGTTAAATCTTACCTGGAAACGGATATTGAGCGGTCAAAACTTCAGGAATTTATTCCTCAGGTGCTGATCCCCTCGGAGAAAGTGTATGAGATGAGAAACGGCAAGAAGCGGGTGAGGGAAAGAAACTTCTTCCCTGGCTACGTGATCATTTCGGCCGATTTGAGCCATGGCGAGGCCTATCACACGGTGAATAATATTCCCGGTGTGATCGGTTTTTTGGGAAACAATGGAACGGGGTCTGCCAAAGATCCGGTCGCATTGCGCCAATCTGAAGTGAACCGGATTTTGGGTAAGGTGGATGAAGTGGACCAGCAGGATGAGAAGCTGGAGAAGCCGTTTATCAGGGGAGAGTCCGTAAAAGTGATGGATGGACCCTTCAGTGGATTCACCGGGAGCGTAGAGGAGATTTTTGAAGACAAAAAGAAATTGAATGTGACCGTTAAGATATTCGGACGGAACACGCCTGTGGAATTGAGCTATATGCAGGTCGAAAAACTAGAGTAAGAATAGGTATCGAGTTAAGCGAAATATGGCAAAGGAAATTATCGGTTATCTGAAACTGCAAGTGAAGGGAGGCCAGGCCAACCCTGCACCTCCTATCGGTCCTGCCCTGGGAAGCAAAGGTCTGAACATCATGGACTTCTGCAAGCAGTTTAATGCGCGCAGCCAGGACAAGCAAGGGCAAGTTCTTCCTGTACTCATCAGTATTTATAATGACAAGTCATTTGACTTTGTTATAAAGACACCTCCGGCAGCTGTCCTTATCATGGAATCCATAAAAATTCAAAAAGGATCCAAGGAGCCGAACCGCTCAAAAGTAGGTTCGATTACCTGGGACCAGATCAAGAAAATTGCAGAAACGAAGATGCCGGATTTGAATGCTTTTAAAGTCGATTCTGCAATGAAAATGGTGGCTGGCACAGCCCGCAGCATGGGCGTAACCGTAAGTGGAAGAGCCCCTTGGGATAAAAAATAATACAACGATGGCGAAGTTGACAAAGAACAGAAAAGCCGTTGCAGGCAAATATAATCCGGCGAAGGAGTATTCGCTGGAAGACGCCTCCAAGCTGGTAAAGGAAATTACGTTTACGAAGTTTGATGCTTCGGTGGATGTGGACATCCGGTTGGGGGTTGATCCCAAGAAGTCTGACCAAATGGTAAGAGGCGTTGTTTCGTTGCCCCATGGCCTGGGAAAAGTGGTGCGGGTTTTGGTACTCTGCAGTCCCGACAAAGAACAAGAAGCAAAAGACGCGGGTGCCGATCACGTAGGCCTGGACGAATACATAAAGAAAATTGAAGGTGGCTGGACCGACATTGATGTCATTATCACGATGCCAACGGTCATGGCAAAGGTGGGCAAACTGGGAAAGGTGCTGGGCCCGCGCGGATTAATGCCAAATCCCAAATCCGGAACGGTTACACTTGAAGTGGGCAAAGCGGTGAAAGACGTAAAGGCCGGGAAGGTTGATTTTAAGATCGACAAACAGGGAATTATTCATGCCAGTGTTGGGAAGGCTTCCTTCACCGCAGATAAAATTAAGGACAATGCCGCTGAACTGATCAATATGGTGGCGAAGTTGAAACCGGCCTCCGCGAAGGGAACTTACTTCCAGAGTATTACTCTTTCGACGACGATGAGCCCGGGTATCTTGATTGACAAAGCAACTGTAGGAGGTCTCTAATTTTTAAATCGATGACCAGGGAAGAAAAAGCAATCATCATTGACGAGTTGGCCGGGAAATTTTCCCGCAACAATCACTATTATATTACGGATGCCTCCAACCTCACCGTGGCGCAAATCAATTCCTTCCGCAGGATTTGTTTCAATACGGGTGTGGAGTATCGCGTTTACAAGAACACGCTTATCCGCAAGGCGCTGGAAAAGCAAGGCGTAAACAGCGAAGATTTATTTGGCGTGTTGCACGGATTCTCGGGCGTAATTTTTTCGAAAGAATCAGGTAATGCACCTGCCCGAGCGATCAAGGAATACCGCAAGAAAATGGAAGGCAAACCGGGCCTGAAGGCTGCCTCCATTGAGACCGCTCTGTTTATCGGCGAGGAACATTTGAACACCCTGAGTGAGTTAAAGTCAAAGCATGAACTCATTGGCGAAATTATTTCCATGCTGCAATCTCCAGCAAAGAAGGTGCTTTCGGCTCTTTTGAGCGGCAAGCAAACCGTAGCGGGATTGGTAAAGGCCCTGGAAGAAAGAAAACAATTATAAAACCGAACTATTAAATTTTTACGAACATGGCAGACATCAAAGCAATTGGCGATCAACTGGTTGAACTCACCGTAAAGGAGGTTACCGAATTGGCATCTTACCTCAAAGAAACATATGGCATTGAGCCGGCGGCCGCTGCTGTTGCGGTAGCTGGACCTGCAGCCGGTGGTGGTGGCGCAGCCGTTGCCACTGAGAAGACTAACTTCGACGTAGTGCTGAAGGCCGCAGGTGCCAACAAACTTCAAATTGTAAAATTGGTGAAGGAACTTACCGGTCTTGGCTTGAAGGAAGCAAAAGACATGGTAGATCAGGCTCCCAAGACCATCAAAGAAGGGTTACCCAAAGACGAAGCTGAAAACCTCAAGAAACAACTCACGGAAGCTGGCGCTGACGTTGAGTTGAAATAATTGAAGGCGAAGGGTACCGTCTAACGTCGCGTTGGGCCCCCATTCCTGTCAAGATCAGGACTGGGGTTTCCCTATTTGTACCCACATTGTTTTTTTAACGTTCTGTCCAGGAAATTTAAACTGAAAGTACCTTGACAAAGAAGACCATAAACGGAAGAATTGATTTTTCTTCTATTGAAAAAGTCCTTGATTACCCGGACTTTTTGGATTTGCAGCTTCAATCGTTCAAAGATTTTTTGCAGATCGAAACGCCCGCAGAAAAAAGACAAAACGAAGGCCTGTTCAAAGTTTTTGCGGAGAACTTTCCCATCTCCGATTCACGCGAAAATTTCGTGTTGGAATTTGTGGATTATACCATCGATCCGCCGAAGTATTCGGTGGATGAGTGTATCGACCGGGGATTAACATACTCCGTGCCGTTGAAAGCCAAGTTGCGCCTCACCTGCAATGATGAGGACAACGAGGATTTTGAAACCATCGAGCAGGAAGTATTCCTGGGCAACATCCCCTACATGACCGAAAAAGGATCATTTGTCATCAATGGGGCCGAGCGGGTAATCGTATCGCAGCTACACCGGTCACCCGGCGTGTTCTTTGCCATGAGTAAACACACCAACGGAACCAAACTTTATTCTGCCAGAATTATTCCGTTCAAAGGTTCCTGGATTGAATTTGCCACCGATGTAAACGCGGTGATGTACGCTTACATCGATCGCAAGAAAAAATTCCCGATTACGACCTTGCTTCGTGCCATCGGATACGGAACCGATAAGGATATTCTTGACCTTTTCGGATTGTCCGAGGAAGTGGAAGCCAACAAGAATACCCTTAAGAAAGTAGTGGGCAGAAAACTCGCAGCCCGTGTGCTCAAAACATGGACGGAAGACTTTGTTGACGAGGATACCGGAGAAGTAGTTTCCATTGACCGCAATGAAGTGCTTTTGGAACGCGACCATGTGATCGAAAGCGAAGACGTAGATACGATCGTTGAATCGGGTGCGAAGTCGATCATCCTTCACAGGGACGATGTCAACGTGACCGATTATCATATCATTTTCAACACACTGGCGAAAGACAATTCCAATTCGGAGAAGGAAGCCGTTGAGCAAATCTATCGACAACTACGCAATACGGAAGCACCGGACGAACAAACCGCGCGGGATATTATCCAAAGCTTGTTCTTTAGCGAAAAGCGGTATGATTTAGGCGAAGTAGGACGTTACCGGATCAATAAAAAACTTGGATTGGATATCAACTCCGACCAGCGTGTATTGACAACACAGGATATCATTCTCATTGTAAAATACCTGATCGGGCTGATCAACTCCAAGGCGGTAGTCGACGATATCGACCACTTGAGCAACAGGAGAGTGCGCACTGTCGGTGAGCAACTCTACACCCAGTTTGGTGTCGGTCTTGCCCGCATGGCGCGCACGATCAAGGAAAGAATGAACGTTCGTGATAATGAAGACTTCAAGCCTGTTGATTTGATCAATGCGCGAACGTTGTCTTCGGTGATCAATTCATTCTTTGGTACCAACCAGCTTTCTCAGTTCATGGACCAAACAAACCCACTCGCCGAGATCACGCACAAGCGGAGAATGTCTGCACTCGGTCCCGGCGGTCTTTCACGTGAACGCGCTGGATTTGAAGTGCGTGACGTGCACTACACTCACTACGGTCGTCTTTGTACAATCGAGACTCCAGAAGGTCCGAACATCGGCTTGATCTCTTCCCTCTGCGTTCATGCGAAAGTAAATAAGATGGGCTTCATTGAAACCCCTTATCGAAAAGTGGAGAATGGCAAGGTGAAGGTAAAAGAAGACGTCGTCTTCCTGACGGCAGAAGAAGAAGACACCTTCAACATCGCCCAGGCGAATGTCAACCTGAAGGCGGGCGGTGAAATAACGGATGAAAAAATCAAGGCCCGCTTTGAAGGGGATTTCCCGGTCGTGGAACCGAAAGATGTACGCTACATGGATGTTGCACCCAATCAGATCGTATCGATTGCAGCATCGATGATTCCATTTCTTGAGCATGATGACGCCAATCGCGCGTTGATGGGATCCAATATGCAAAGGCAGGCAGTGCCCCTGATGAGGCCGGAAGCCCCGATTGTCGGGACCGGCCTGGAGGGAAAGATCGCACTTGATTCACGGGCGCTGGTCCTCGCCGAGGCCAATGGCGTTGTGGAGTATGTGGATGCCAAGAAGATTGTCATTAAATACGAAGTGTCCGAAGAACAACAATTGGTAAGGTTTGATGATGAATTCAAATCCTATAACCTGATCAAGTTCAGGAGGACGAACCAGGATACGTGCATCAACCTCACGCCGCTTGTTAAGAAAGGTGAAAAAGTAACGAAGGGCCAACCGTTGTGCCAGGGATACGGTACCGCCAATGGCGAACTTGCGCTTGGCCGCAACCTGCTGGTGGCATACATGCCATGGCAGGGGTACAATTTTGAGGATGCGATCGTTATTTCTGAACGCGTTGTTCGTGATGATGTTTATACCTCTATCCACGTTGAAGAATTCGAACTCGAAGTTCGCGATACCAAACGCGGCGAAGAAGAACTCACCTCGGAAATTCCGAATGTGAGCGAAGAAGCCGTAAAGCACCTCGATGAGAACGGTATCATTCGCATAGGAGCCGAAGTGAAAGAAGGAGATATCCTGATCGGCAAAATCACCCCGAAAGGGGAAACGGATCCTACTCCGGAAGAGAAACTGTTGCGTGCGATCTTTGGTGATAAAGCCGGTGACGTGAAGGATGCTTCCATGAAAGCCCCCCCATCGCTGAAGGGCGTTGTTATTGATACCAAACTTTTCTCCAGACCTAAACGCGATAAAGACCTGCGTTCAAAGTCGAAGAAAGAGTTGGATGCATTGAAGAATCGCTATAGCCGCCAGTTGGGAGAGCTCCGCAACGAGATGATCAAGAAACTCACCTCCTTGCTAACGGGTAAAACCAGCCAGGGAGTGAAGCATAAGTTTGGCGATGAACTCATTAGCAAAGGCGTAAAATTCACGGGCAAGGTGATTGAAAGCAACCTCTTCCCCGACAAGAATATTTACCGAGATGAAAGTAATTACAATGTGCCGGAAGAAGTGAACCTGATTGCCGACATCAGCCTGGATAGCTGGACCACCGACGATCATACTAATGACTTGATTTCCGATATCGTGAAGAACTTTCTTACCAAGCGGAATATTATCGCCGGTGAGTTCAAGCGCGAGCGGTTCACGTTGGAAGTGGGTGACGAACTGCCGGCAGGAATTGTGCAACTCGCTAAGGTGTATGTAGCGAAAAAACGCAAACTGAAGGTGGGTGATAAGATGGCCGGCCGCCACGGGAACAAGGGTGTGGTAGCCCGAATCGTTCGGGAGGAAGATATGCCCTTCCTGGAAGACGGAACACCGGTGGATATTTGTTTGAACCCGTTGGGAGTGCCCTCCCGGATGAACCTGGGTCAGATCTACG
>JBGPGZ010000178.1:0-8083 GCA_041484175.1 Cyclobacteriaceae bacterium
AACCATGTCCGAGGAGGATGTTGCAGAAATTGCAAGAATAGAAATAGAAAGTGTCAAGCAAGAAAAGGCCAATGCTGAAAAAGCCGAAAGCGCCATATTTATTGTCACCGTAAAGACATTGAAGAAAGAGATTTTTCCCAAGCTTCAGGAGAATATCATCAACCACTTGAGAAATAATGAATTTGTCAAAATCAGGGTAGAGCAAAGAAAGAAATATACGAATCAAATCATCAAGAAAATTGACGAAGAATTGCTGGCCTTGGAGGAGCTTAGGTCCAGAATAACAAAAGGGGAATTGATCCAAACAGGCAAGGAAAATCTTATCTTATTTGACCCGACTTCCGTCAATTCAAAGATCCTTGAATTGAACAAGGAAAAAGTCAATCTGCAAAATTCTTTGGAGATTATTAACAGCATCCAACTCGTTGAAGGATTTACCATATTTGAAAAGCCGGTTAGTCCCAAACTTTTCCTTTCCGTTATGGGTGGTGCTACTGTTGGCCTTTTTTTTGTCGGAATTTTGATCGTTTTCAAGATTATCCGAAAAATGCTCCGCTTCTCGGAAGAAAAAATTGGACAAGCTTAAGACCTTAATTGCCAAGGAATTTACGTTGGAACTCAGACGCAAGTCCGTCATCTCAGGGCTTGCCCTCTATCTCTTCAGTATCATATTTATCTGTTACCTTACCTTTAGTCTCCGCCAAAACCTGATCACCCCCCTGGTATGGACGGCGTTGTTCTGGATTACTGTTTTGTTCACTGCCGTGAACACGGTTGCCAAAAGTTTTATCGGGGAACGAAAGGGCCGGGACATTTATTACTATTCCGTTACCAGCCCTGCCTCCATCATTATTTCAAAGATCATTTATAACTTCCTTTTGTGTTCGCTGATGTCTTTCACCGGTTTCTTCCTTTTTATTCTTTTTTTGGGGAATCCCGTTTTTGATCAATTCCTTTTTGCGATTGTCATTGTACTCACCTCCATGGGCTTTGCTTCTTCTCTCACATTGCTTTCCAGTATTGCCTCCAAGGCGAATAACAGCAGTATCCTGATGGCGGTACTAAGCTTCCCGGTTGTTATTTCAATTTTATTGATGGCTGTTAAGGTGACCAAGAACTGTATTGACGGCCTGGATCGCTCGGTGAGCTGGGATGAAATACTGATTCTATTGGCAATAAATTGTTTAGTCGCTGCGGCCTCGTATGTGCTGTTCCCGTATATTTGGCGTAGTTAAAACAGTAGGCAGTACGCAACCTGCAGTAGGCAAAATGAAGCAATCGTGGTGGAAAATTTCAAGCGTTATCCTGTTGGTTTACACGATCATTGGCGGCTTGCTTCTTGAAGTTCCCAGACTTTCCATCGTCAACGAAACCATCCGTGCACTTTATTTCCACGTGCCAATGTGGTTTGGGATGGTGTTCATGTTCCTGGTCTCAATCATCTATGCGGTCAGGTATTTGCGAAATCCAAATCGGGAGAGCGATGTCGTTTCGGTTGAGTTCGCCAACACCGGACTGCTCTTTGGCATCCTCGGCATCTTTACAGGAATGGTATGGGCCAACTATACCTGGGGCTCGCCTTGGCATGGTGACCCCAAACAAAATGGTGCCGCAATCACTTTACTTGTCTATTTGGCTTACTTTGTGTTGAGGGCCTCGGTTGAAAACGAGGAACAACGGGCGCGGCTTTCAGCGGTATACAATATCTTTGCCTTTGCCGCCATGGTCCCTTTGATCTTTATTATTCCCCGACTTCAGGACTCGATGCATCCAGGCAGTGGTGGCAACCCGGGGTTCAACATGTATGATCTGGACAGCAAAATGCGAGTAGTGTTTTATCCCGCGTGCATTGGGTGGATTTTGCTTGGAGGATGGATCGCAACACTTCGCATCCGGATGAGAACGATTGACGACAAAATGAACGAACTGGACGATGAAAAGAATCATTAAGATAATCCTTGCCCTTGTATTGGTTGTCAGCGGTCAAGTCATCCACGCACAGCAGGAAGTGGAAATGGCCGACACCCTTCGCTCCGAAGGCAAAATCTACGTGGTCGTTGTTATTATCCTGATCATTTTTACGGGCATCCTCACTTACCTTTTTTTGATGGACAGGAAAGTGACGCGCCTGGAGAAGCGATTGCCCGGGAAAAAGCCCTGAATTTCCTGAATTACGCCATTTTCACGGTCTCCAAAATTCCACATTTTTGGAGTAACTTTGACGCCTCAATAGGGTGAGCGCGACCTCCCACATAAATTTTGGTTTCATGAAAACGTCACACATCATCGCCATTCTTGTGATCGCCGCCGCGATCGGAATCATTATCGCCACGGCCGGAGACGCAAGCACGTACGTTAATTTTGACCAGGCGTATCAAATGGCGTCCACCGGAAATACTACCAGCATTCACGTTGTGGGTGAATTAAGAAAGGACGAAAAGGGCAATATTGCAGGTTTGGAAAAGGGTGCCGATAATTTGTCCTTCTCATTCGACCTGGTGGACGATCATGGAAAGACGCGAAAAGTATTTTACAACGAGCCCATG
Organism: Cyclobacteriaceae bacterium; assembly: GCA_041484175.1. Classification (GTDB taxonomy): domain Bacteria; phylum Bacteroidota; class Bacteroidia; order Cytophagales; family Cyclobacteriaceae; genus ELB16-189. Next base: position 2,547 of record JBGPGZ010000178.1, read on the forward strand.
CCTCCTGATTTTTTGCGCTCGGAAAAGGTTGTTGTCATCGGGAGCTTTCATGGCGAGCAATTTGTGGCCAGGAAGATTCTATTAAAGTGCCCTTCGAAATACCAGGAACAAAAATTGAACGCAGGAGTATAATGCCCGGCCGTAAGAAGTGTGGCAACGTGAAGTAGAATCTGTGGAATCGAAAAATCCGTATAATCTGTAACCATGCATTATTTCGTCGGTGACCTGGGTCACCTTTTTGTCATCACCTCATTTGTTACAACGTTGGTCAGTGCCTTTGCGTACCTGAAGGCCAATTCCATCACAGACCTGGTCTCTAAAAATGCCTGGCTGCAAAATGCACGCGTCAGCTTTTATGTTCATAGCGCTGCGGTTGGAGGCATTGTAGTCACGCTTTTCATTATTATTTATCAACACTATTTTGAATACCATTACGCTTACGCGCATTCCTCACTGCACTTGCCGGGACAATATATGATCTCCTGTTTTTGGGAAGGCCAGGAGGGCAGTTTCTTGCTTTGGATGTTCTGGCAAGCGCTGTTGGGATTGATCCTGATTCACACCCAGCGCGCGTGGGAAGCCCCAGTCATGGTTGTATTTGGCCTGGTGCAGGCCTTTCTTGCCTCCATGATTTTGGGTATTGTCATTCCATGGCTCAATATAAAACTGGGAAGTTCACCTTTCATCTTGCTTCGCGATGCCATGGAAGACCCTATCTTTAAACTTCAACCCGACTTCATTCCAAAGGATGGCAACGGTCTTAACCCATTGCTTCAGAATTATTGGATGGTCATTCACCCCCCTACCCTGTTCCTTGGTTTTGCATTGACATTGGTGCCCTTCGCATTTTGTGTTGCAGGTCTTTGGCAAAGGAAATATGCTGAGTGGATAAAACCCGCCTTGCCCTGGTCGTTGGTTGGCGGAGCAATTTTGGGATTGGGGATACTAATGGGTGGCTATTGGGCTTATGAAACTCTCAGCTTTGGAGGTTACTGGAACTGGGACCCGGTGGAAAATGCTGTGTATGTTCCATGGCTGGTGCTGATTGCGTCGATTCACACGATGATGGCTTACAAGAACAGCGAAGCCGCCCTCAAGAGTGCAATCATACTGGTGATCACCGTCTTTGTCCTCATCCTCTACTCTACTTTCTTAACACGTAGCGGCATCTTAGGGGATGCCTCCGTACATTCCTTTACCGATCTCGGGCTTTCAGGTCAACTGTTGATTTATCTTTTATTCTTCACAGGAGCCGCCTTCGTGCTGGCCGTGGTACGCTGGAAAGAAATCCCCTCCTCCAATAAAGAAATCTCACCCTATTCCCGTGAGTTTTGGATCTTTCTTGGAGCGACAACCCTTTGCCTGATGGGTTTCCAGGTGTTGATCCCTACTTCTTTTCCTGTGATCAACAAAGTCGTGGAGATTTTTGGCGGCACCTCAAAACTTGCAGTCCCCGGCAATCAATTGGAATTCTATTCCAGGTTTCAAATCTGGTTTGCTGTGACGGTCGCACTTCTTTCAGGTACAGGTCAGTTTTTCTGGTGGAAAAAAATGAACAAGGAAAAAGTGCTCAAAGAATTCATCACCCCTTTATTGGTAACCTTGATTCTGTGGGCAATCCTGCTCAGCGTGGCAGGACTGAAGCCAATTTACCTGGCCCTTTCCTTCGCTGGAATTTATATTATCGTTTCCAACGTAAAAGTCCTCGCCAGCGTGGTGAAAGTAAACCCCCGGCTATCCGGTGGAGCGGTTGCGCATATCGGGATCGGCCTTGTTCTGATTGGCATTTTGTTTTCCGCCGGCTACTCGAAGATAGTTTCTCTGAACAATACCGGGCTCGTGTACATCAAAGAAGCCGGAACAGAATTTAACCGAGACAATCTCCTGCTTTTTCTTAATGAGCGCCGGACCATGGCCGATTATGATATTGAGTTCCTGGGCGAGCGAATCGAGCCTCGAAATAAATCCGGATATGTAAAGAAAAGTGACATTGAACGGACGGCTGATCCTTACCGCGTGGTTGCCAAAAAAGACATTCTATTCAAGGGGAAGAAATTATACAGCGCAAAGGATACCTTTGAAATCTATCCGGAGAATACCTTTTACGAAATTGAACTGAGCAAGAACAACAAAGTGAAAGCAACCCTTTTCCCTCGTGTACAGATCAATCCGGCAATGGGTGGTTTTATCGCATCCCCTGATATCAGCCGGAGCCTTACCAGTGATTTGTATTCGCATGTATCTGCTCCGATGGACGCCTCCGCAGAAGTAGACTGGGGTAAGACCGAAGAAGTACGCGTGACCATTGGACAGAAATTCTACATTAATGATTACGTGGCTACGCTGGACGAGGTGAAACGGATCGACCGCGTTCCCGGGATAGAACTCCAGGGCGAAGATGTAGCGGTACAGGCGCGGATTAAAGTGGAAGGCGAGCGTGATTCGTACTATGCTGAGCCGATCTTCCTGATCAAAGGACGCACTCAGGTGGGACGGATTCCTTCGGAGGTAAATGACCTGGGTATCAAAGTCACCCTACTTAACATTCACCCCGACACCAATGAGTTTTCCTTTGCCCTTAACGCCAGGCAGAAAGATTGGGTCATTATCAAAGCCATGGAAAAGCCTTACATCAATATTCTCTGGCTTGGTACGGGCGTTCTGATGATTGGATTTGGGATGGCCATGAGGAGAAGGTTTAGGGAGTTCAAAATCGGTAATCAGTGATCGGTAATCGGTAGTTCGGTGATCGGTAGGTCGGTAATCGGTAGATCGGTAGATCGGTAATCAAGTCATTGGGCCTTGGTCAATTGTCCTTAGTCATGTCATAAAGGAAAGGGTTTGTTATTCAACGTTCTCTACCCGACGGCGCAGGAAACCAATTTTCCGGTACTGCCGCATCGGCCAATGACCATGGCCCAATGACCAATGACTTATCTTCACTGATCACCAATTAAGCTACGCCTCCATCAACTTCTCTATGATTCCATCCACGGTTACTCCTTCGGCCTCCGCTTTGAAGTTGCGTACTATCCGATGGCGGAGCACCGGCCTTGCCAGGGCCTGAACGTCTTCAATGTCTGGTGAGTACTTTCCATTTAACAAGGCATTGCATTTCGCACCCAGCACAAGATATTGTGAAGCGCGCGGCCCGGCGCCCCATTCAAGAAACTCGTTGGCAGATGCCGAACCATTGACTGTAGGGCGGGAGCGGTGGGTAAGCTTTACCGCATATTCAACGACATTGTCGGCAATAGGCACCCTGCGCACCAAATGCTGAAACGCGACGATTTCCTCCCCCGTGAGTATTTTATTTACGTTGCGAATGTCATCCGCGGTGGTATTCTTCACAATGTCTACTTCCTGCTGGTAGCTGGGATAATCCAGCAAAATATTGAACATGAAGCGATCGAGCTGTGCCTCCGGCAACGGGTAGGTACCCTCCTGCTCGATCGGGTTTTGGGTGGCCAGCACAAAGAACGGCCGTGGCAGTTCATAACGTTGGCCTGCGATCGTAACAGCATACTCCTGCATGGATTCGAGCAAAGCAGCCTGCGTCTTGGGGGGTGTGCGGTTAATCTCATCGGCGAGCACGATATTGGCAAACACAGGGCCTTTCACGAAATGGAAATTTCGCTCTTTATCCATTGTTTCGGCTCCGACAATATCCGATGGCATGAGGTCAGGAGTAAACTGAATACGTTTGAACTGAAGATCGAGCGAAGTAGCAATTGTCTGGACAAGCAAGGTCTTGGCCAACCCCGGGACACCCACCAGCAAAGAGTGTCCTTGACAGAAAATGCCGGTGAGCATTAGCTTCACTACGTCATCCTGCCCGATGACCACTTTGGCGATTTCGCTTTTCAGATCTTTATAGGCCTGCGCCAGGGCATCAGCCGCTTCAACATCGTTCGAAAAAGTTTTTCCCATGGTTGAAATATTACTGCCTTCCTGATTTTCTATTCCAGAATTCCACAACCGTTGTACAATCCATCGATGCTGATAAAAACATCGGCACGCGCTTTCTTAAACCATTTTTCCATTGCCTGGTCCTTTTTTTCAGCGAGGGCTGCGGACTGTATCCGGAACCAATCGTCCTTGAGGTTGGCCTGGTGTGGAGGAAGTTTGCTCTTAAAATAGAGGATACGAACGGCTGACTTGAGGTCATCGGTACGGTACACCAGGTGCTTGGAAATTCCTCCCAGTTTCATGGTGTCAATATTGAGATATACGACAGGGTCTATATCCCGCAATGAGATTTTTGTGCCTCCGTCAGCATCTGTAAAAAATCCTCCGCGTTCTTTTGTGGCCTTATCGTCTGAGTATTCTTTGGCTGCCTGTTCAAACTTGATACTGTCCTTAACAATCTTTCTCCGCAAGCTGTCCAAATAATTCCCGGCTCGTTTGATATCTTCTTCGGATGGGGTGGCAGAAACCAAAATGTGGCGCGAGTTGTATTCGTTGCCCCGGCGGTCTATTAATTGCATGATGTGAAACCCGAAGGACGATTTAAAGGGCTGTGAAATTTCCCCTTCGCGCAACTTAAAAGCCATCGCCTCAAACTCAGGCACCATTGCGCCTCTCCCTACATATCCCATTTCGCCGCCGTTCTGCTGGGCCGATGGATCATCAGAATTCTTTTTGGCGAGTTCATTAAAGTTGGCTCCGCCCAGGATTTGCTGTCGAAGACCCTGGAGACGTTTCTTTGCCTCTTCTTCCTGGGTGCTGCTTATTTTGGCAATTTTCACAATTTGACCTACTTCCACATCGGAGGAATAAAAGGGTAAACTATCGATGGGGATTTTATTAAAGAATTTCTTCACATCGGCGGGCGTGATCGTAAGGCCTTTGGTAATCTTGTTTGACATCTCCCTGCCGAGCAGCTGTTCCCGGATTTGCTCGCGCAGTTCAACCTTAATTTCCGAAAGACTTTTATTGTAGATCCGCTCCAACTGCTCCGGGGAATTGCCGGAATTCTGCAAGATCATGGACATCCGCTGCTCTGTGTTGGCATCTACTTCCACATCCGTTACAAGCACAGAGTCGATTTCGGCCTTGGCAACCAACAGTTTATTCACCACAAGCCGGTTGAGCAAATCACATTTTGCCTTTTCAGAAGGTGGGTTTCCTTCGGTCAGGTAATTCTGATAGGCCCCCTCCAACTCCGATTTTAACACAATATAATTATCGACTTTAACAATAATTTTGTCGGCCACAAAGCCTTTATCTTCCTGGGCCATAGCGGCGCAAGAACACAAAATGAGCGCAGCCAGCGCCCCCCTACCGGCTAAAAACCTCAAAATCTTTTCTCTTGGTTGCATTTTCATACACTTCCTCCTCCAATTTCCGCGCAAGTTCTACTTTTCTTTTGTTTAAAATAATGTTTTTAATGTCTCCTTTTACAAACTCAACGGGTGAGACATTATCCGAGATTTTATAGGCGTCGATTTTAAGAAAATACAGGAAATCGTTGTCATTGGTTTCGTAGTAATGATAACTCTTTAAAAACTGGATTTTATTGGGAATTTCCGCGAGTG
>JBGPGZ010000179.1:0-8082 GCA_041484175.1 Cyclobacteriaceae bacterium
AAGAAGAACCCCAAGGGCGATCTGATCATGACGCTGGAGCGGGTCCTTCAGGAACTCAAGTCGCATCACCTCACCCTTAAGCAGGAAATTGAAGATCTAAAAATCCTGGTGCATCTCGTTGGCGACATCCACCAGCCCCTGCACGTCGGCTGTTGTGACGACCAGGGCGGCAACAAGGTCAAAGTAAAATGGTTTCACAACGACTCAAACCTTCACCGTGTGTGGGACGTCGACATGATCGATGACAGTAAATTCAGTTATACAGAACTTGCAGATGCACTTGGCCATCCTGACAAGGCCACCGTTACCGAATTGCAGAAAACTTCCGTTCGGGATTGGGCCAATGAGTCAATGAGCTATCGCAAACAAGTGTATGACATCGGTGACGGAAACCTGGGCTACCAATATTCCTATAAGTATTTTTCTATTGCCAAATTGAGAATGGCGCAGGCCGGCGTGAGACTGGCTGGTCTGCTGAATGAGATATACGACCACTGATAACCGCTGATGATGCTGATTGCGCTGATTCTTAAAGGAGAGGGGGAATATAATCTTGAACACAGCTCCAAGTCAAACACATTGGATTTGCTTTTTGTTCAGCACACTTTGAATCACGCCCGCGCTGCTGAAGCCCATCACGACGAGTTCGCTTTTCACTTTGGCTGCGCAGTTGACGCAAGTAAGCCCGGAAAGCGTATCGGTATGAGTCATTGATGGATTTTTTTAGAATAACAAAAATAAAGAATGAAAAGGTTTTAACTGCTCATGTACTTTTTCCACCACCATTGAAAAACAACCAGGCCCCAGATCCGGGCATGGACATCCATGGGATTGGAGGAAAAGAGTTGCCGTTTTAGGACATCGATTTCGGCATAATTAAAAATGCCCTGGTCGTTGATAAATTTCTCCGACAGCAAATCGTCCATGATCAACGATTTCATTTCGTGGCGCAACCACTTGAGTAGCGGTACTTCAAATCCCTTTTTGGTCCGATTGTAAAGCTGCGCAGGCAAAACATCCCGGTAGGCATCCTGAACGATTCGCTTGCGCATGACAGCACTGATTTTGTATTCATCCGGCAAACCGAAAAGAAAATTCACAACTTCAAAGTCGAGAAATGGCACCCGTACCTCAAGGCCGTGGGCCATCGACATGAGGTCTACTTTTGTAAGCATGTCATTGGGTAATACCAAATGCATGTCATTGAGAAGCACGTCATTCATGGTCTGGCGCGGAGGAATAAATTTCAGGTCGCTGGACTTTCGACTCTCATATTCCGGTGGTTCCAGTTTTTCCCGCGAAACAGGATGCAGCAATGTCAAAGCAGATAATTCACTGGCAAAACCGGCCCAGTACCAATAACGGTCCTTTGCATTCATTTTCATTCCTTCGGCAAAGCGCTGCAATTGACGGAATTTGTTGGCCAACGGATTGTTTCTCGATTGCGGGAGCGACTTCCAGACGGGATAAAGCGCGGTGACCGTCTTTTCCTTCCATCCTTGATGGATCACCTTGTAAAAGGCTGCATGCTTATTATAACCGGCCAAAAGCTCATCTGCTCCATCACCGGAGAGGGCGACGGTCGCATGCTTTCGTGTTTCCTTGCTGAGAATGTAAACTGCAATTGCCGAAGAATCTGCAAACGGTTCATCGATATGATCCAGGATCGAATGGACGTGGGCATATAGATCATGATTGGTCAATGAAAAGACAGTGTGCTCGGTCTTGAATTGTTTGGAGACCAGCCGGGCATAGGCGGTTTCGTCAAAGAAAGGTTCGTCTTTAAATCCAATCGAAAATGTGTGTAAATCGGGCTTGTGTTTGCTCGCGAGCGCCGTCACTACCGATGAGTCGATTCCTCCGCTCAGGAATGCGCCAAGCGGCACATCGGCGATCAGCCTTCGCGTGACGGCGGCTTCCAGCAATTGCTTCAATTGCTCTTTTGCCTGTTCATACGTGAACCTGTTTTCCCCTGACTTTTCGCGGTCAAAAGGAATTTTATAATACTGGCCTGACGCCAAGTTCTTTCTGCTGATCTTCAAATAGTGTCCGGGCATTAATTTTTTTACATTTTTGAAGATCGTGTCCGGTGCCGGTATATAATTGAGCTGGAGATAGGTGTAGAGGGAAGCGTAATCCAGCGGCTTCTCAATTCCGTATTCCAGGATGGATTTCATTTCAGAGGCAAACAAAAACTTATCCTCATCAAAGAGATAGAGCAAAGGCTTGATGCCGTAGCGGTCGCGAGCCAGAAATAAACTTTGCTCGTACTTGTCGTAAATGCAAAACGCAAAAAAGCCGTTGAGTTTATTGAGCGAATTCTCCTTTTCGCGGATATAGAGCTTGAGCAGGACTTCAGTATCGGACTCTGTGAAAAAAGACACTCCTATTTGCTCCAGGTCCTTTCTTAACTCCCTGAAATTAAATATCTCCCCATTGAAAATGATTGCGTATCGCTTGCTCTCGTCCCACATGGGTTGGTTGGCAATATCCCGTGTATCAATGATGGATAGTCTCCGGTGTCCAAGACCAACCCACTCATCGAGATAGACATCCTGAAAATCGGGTCCGCGTTTGGCGAGCGCCCGGGTGGCGGCGGTAATGTGGATCTTGTTGAATTTGCCAACGAGATTAAAAGAATAGACGCCGGTAATGCCGCACATTAGTTCCTTATGGATAATAGAGCGATTAGTTCCCAGAGAAATAGAAACTATATTGATATGTAAACCCTCCCGGGTAGTGTAATTTTAAATGAAAATACATTGTTTCTGGGAACGATGGAAATTTTGTCTGCATTCTAATTGAAGTCGCGATTGCATCAAAAAAATGCTGTCCCCAGCCAGTTAATAATACGAAGTTTTCGGCTTTACCTTCCTTGTTCCCTGAAAACTGCATGGTCAAAGAATTGTCTCCAATTATATAATCCTGAGTATTACCAGTTCTAAAATCATTTTCGATTACCCGATCAATTCTTGTGCGCAAGTCCGAATTAAATTTCTGGAAGTTAAAGCCGTATTTTTCACGCGAGTGTTTTTCAAAAACGATCGCAGGTGGATCTGCACATTTTTCTATTATGAAACCTTCAAGATAGCTTAAATAGCTTTCCGGGAATAACTTATTGAGAAATGATCCGTTGTGGTAATCCTGGGTGCCTCGAATTGGAAACGTCCCACGAATGAGTCTGCCACGGTCAAATTCCTCCTTACACTCAAAGGTTTTATTATTATGAAGCGAGGAAGTCCATTTACCGTCCGGCTTTCCATCCAGGATCTTTCCTTTTGCCATTAGGGCGCCCGTGGGATTTGGACCGCTTGGCAGTTGGTTTACATAGCCATTAAACTCCCCAATTCCTTCATTCACTTTTAAGTTGCCCTTGTTATCAACAAATCTTAACAATAACGTATCTTTTTCAGTGAACCTGATGGTTCGTTCAGGTGATTGGTCTTCATAAAAAAAATCCCATTGCCCGACCGGAATATTATTCAGATAATTCCCTCTGCAACTGATTTTGCCATTTGGATAGTATATTTCAAAGTATCCATGTTTTTTTCCATGTGCATATAGCCCTTTACCCAACAGGAGATTTTCACGATTCAAATCTTTAAAATAGCCATTAAAGTTTCCTTCACTGTCGATCCTGATGTAACGAATAAATTCGGAGCACATCTTTTCCACGAATGTATTTCGTCGACTGAAAAACATCATTACACTATCATTATTAATTATTTCGTAGAACATCAGTTGACGATCCTGACCTTGTGACCTATTTTGAAATAGCAAAAGTATTACGAAAATTAAATATAGTTTATTGAGCATATCGCACTGCCGTTTATCGTTCAATAAAGGTAAGGGTAGATTTTGGAAATGCTCGGTTGCATTTTTGCAAATGAGACCTTTCGAAGACTTCACAGCCGGTTCTTATGCAAGGAATCTTGGAATTTCAGAGTTTCCTGATCATGATGTTTCTGAACCAGGCTTCGTCGCCGTGATCTTGCAAGTCAATATGGCCCTTTTTTGCGGCGCCATAACCAACCGCGTCTTTCCACTTGCTGCCTGCTTTTCTTTTCTTCCAGTCGGCGGAGCCCAATTCATATTGCAACACCCTGTCACCGTTTAGCCAGTGTTCAACATGGTTTCCGTTAACGACAATTTTTGACGTGTCCCATTCACCGATAGGATTGACTTTTTTGTTTTCAGCTATCTGCATGTCGTAGTTGCAAGCGGTTTTATTGACGTCGGCCAGCGTGCCGGGATACCCTGCGTCATCGACCAACTGGTATTCGGGACCGGACAAGAATGGCTCGTCGAATTCTTCCGTTGCACGGTAAATAATTCCGGTGTTTCCTTTTGGCGCGATTTTCCAGTCGACGGAGAGTTCGAAATTTTCGTAGTCGTCGGATGTCAGGATATCCGATCGCTCAGGCGTTTTCCGGTCATCAAATGCAACACAGTGTAAAGTCCCATCCTTTACTTCCCAGCTTGCATTGTCTTTGTTTTTGAAGACGCGCCAGCCGTTCATGGTCACCCCATCAAACAAGAGTTCCCAACCGTCAGCCTTTTGGGCATCCGATAGCTGCACGGCTGCGACCACCGTTGGCGTTACCACTTCATCGGTCTGGGTTTGTTCCTGTTTTTTTTCACCGCCGCTGCAAGCGGAAAGAAATAGGGCTGCCACAGAAAATTGGATGAGTGAATGCATGCGGATATGGATTTAGTCTAGAAAATTTTACCTGGGTTCATAATTCCATGAGGGTCAAATACATTCTTGATACCACGCATGAGGTTGAGATTTACTTCACTCATAGCGATCGACATATAGGGACGTTTGGCAATGCCAATGCCATGCTCGCCTGAAAGGGTTCCGCCCAGGCTAACCGTCAGCTTAAAAATTTCACCGATTCCTTCAGGTATCTTGTTTTCCCAATCTTCTTCACTGATGTTTTCTTTGAGGATATTGATGTGCAGATTTCCGTCTCCCAGGTGCCCAAAGCATACGGTATTGAAACCATAGCGTTTCCCGATTGCCTTGATGCCGGTGATCAACTTGGGCAAATTGGAACGGGGCACAACCACGTCGTCTGATTTGGTGACGGTATTCCAGTTCACGGCAGGGGAGATGTTCTTGCGGATTTTCCAGAGCTCTTCCTTCTGGGCCGCGCTTTCAGCAAACAGGACCTCCCCTGACTGAAAATTTTCTACTACGGTCATTACGCGCTCCGCATCGCGCATTAACGCCTCCTCATCATTGCCGTCCAGTTCGCAAAGGAGGTAGGCATTCATATTTTCCGGCAAGGAGGTAGTCACCGGGCTCCCCAATACCTTTGTGCAATAATCAATGGTCTTCAAGGCTGCCTCCCGTTCAAAGAATTCAACACCGGAAGGCGTTATTCCCGCAACGAAAATCGCGGCGATTGCATTGCAAGCCTCTTCATTCGAAACAAACGGAATCAGCAGCAAAACATTTTTTTGCGGATATCCTCTCAGCTTAAAAACAATTTTGGTGATGATGCCCAGTGTTCCTTCGCTGCCGCACATCAACTGCGTTAAATTATAGCCTGTTGAATTCTTGAGCACGTTGGCACCGGTCCAGATGATTTCTCCGGTCGGCAGAACCACTTCCATATTAAGAACATAATCGCGCGTAACACCATATTTAACAGCCTTGGGCCCGCCTGAATTGTTTGCCAAATTTCCACCGAGGTAGCAAGACCCGCTGCTGGCCGGATCGGGTGGATAGAATAGCCCCTTCTCCTTTACGGCGTCCTGAAAGACCTCCGTGATGACACCGGGTTCCACAGTAGCCTGCAGGTTTAGTTCGTCAATACTCAAAATCTTGTTGAAGCGTTCCATGGCGATAACCACGCCTTGCTTAACGGGCAGTGCACCTCCGCTCAGCCCGGTGCCGGCCCCGCGGGGAGTGACGGGGATAAGATGCCGGTCGCAAATCGTCAGGATAGCGCTGATCTCCTGCGGCGTACCCGGCTTTAGCACCACATCGGGCAGGAAGGAATAGTCTTCAGTCTTGTCATGTCCGTATTCATTCCTAACCTCTTCATCCAGCCCGATGTTTGCTTTGCCAACAATAGACTCGAATTGATCGATTACTGCCGGTTTCAGATTGGATGTTATCACTTCCAACTCTTTAGTGTTTCCCATGAATCCCGTAACTTTGAACTATTAATGATGATCCGCAGCCACCCCAAAATTACACAATTCCTTTTTTACAGACTCGGACTTTTTGCCTTCATTTTGGTTCTGTTTGGCGCTTGTTGGGGGTCGCGCAAGTCCAAAGCCCGTGACCGGCAGGTAAGTGAGGTGATTAAAACGGCCCGGACGTTTACAGGTACTCCTTATAAATGGGGCGGAACCACCCGCTCCGGGATGGATTGTTCAGGCCTTACGGGTCATGCCTATAAAAGTATCGACATTACCCTGCCCCGGACCGCCGATGCCCAGGCACTGATCGGCGATAAAGTAAAAATGAATTCCCTGCGTCCGGGAGATCTTGTCTTCTTTGCAACCGGAAAGAGGAGACGCGAGATCACCCACGTGGGAATTGTCACTGAAGTGAAAGGGAAGGATAATGTAAAGTTTATTCATGCCTCTACTTCGCTGGGAGTGGTTGAAACAAACTTGTATTCAGACTATTATATAAAGCGATTCCGCAAGGCGCGAAGGATACTCGACTGATGATCGATTTCTTTATTTGTGGGTCCAGGCTAGAGCGATTCGAATTGTCATTCTTAAACAACACGGTCAATGAAAACTTCGCGTAGAAAATTTCTTCTCACGGGCGCTGTCATGACGGCCTTCGCTCCGGTTGTTAATGCAATGGACAGCCAAAAAAAGGTAAATAAACCACTGGTCATTTCAACCTGGAACTTTGGCGTGCCGTCCAATGCCGAGGCGTGGAAAATTCTGTCCTCCGGAGGAAGGGCGCTGGACGCAGTGGAAGCCGGAGTCCAGGTTCCGGAAGGAGACCCAAAAGAAACTTCCGTTGGGCTGGGTGGTTTGCCGGATCGCGACGGACACGTGACTTTAGACGCGTGCATCATGGATGAGTTTTCCAACTGTGGTTCGGTAGCGTGTCTTGAACATATTATTCACCCGATTTCGGTGGCAAGAAAAGTGATGGAGAAAACGCCTCACATAATGCTGGTGGGAGAAGGGGCGCTTCAGTTTGCTCTTGCCAACGGTTTCAAAAAAGAAAACCTCTTGACGAGCGAATCTGAACAAGCCTGGAAAGAATGGCTGAAGAAAGCGGAATATAAACCCGTTGCCAATATTGAAAACCACGATACGATCGGAATGGTGGCGTTGGACAAGAACGGAAATCTGTCGGGTGCTTGTACGACCAGCGGCATGGCCTATAAAATGCACGGGCGCGTTGGTGATTCACCCATTATCGGCGCCGGACTCTTTGTCGACAATGAAGTTGGGGCGGCAACCTCAACGGGCGTCGGCGAGGAAGTAATCCGCATCGTGGGCTCTCATTTGGTCGTAGAGCTTCTTCGCCAGGGACATCACCCTGAAGGGGCGTGCCGGCTGGCCGTTGAACGAATTGTAAAAAAACAACCGGCGAAGTCAAAAGACATTCAGGTGGGATTTTTGGCGATCACAAAGAACGGAGAGCATGGAGCCTTTGCATTGCAAAAGGGTTTTACGTATGCGGTGTATTCTCAAAACATCCCGAATAAGTTATTTGACGCGAAGAGCTACTATTAAACCGCTGATGGAAGTGATACCGCCGACCGCTGATGTTTGAAAAATCAAGTCTACTTTTTGTACGCGAATTGGAAATGCCCATTTTTTATGATGAAACTAGAATTGGAACGAGAAGAGTTGATTTTCTGGTTGAGGAGAAAATTCTTCTCGAAATGAAAACAGTAAGTCAGTTGGAAAAAGTACATTTGGCCCAAGCCCTTAATTATTTAGAGGCCTTTAAGCTCGAAATTGGATTGCTCATCAACTTCGGGAACACCCGACTTGAATTTAGGCGGCTAATCAAGAGTAAGAAGACATCATCTGCGTAATCAGTTCATCATATGCATCAGCGGTATCTGTTGCATCAGCGGTTCAGAC
>JBGPGZ010000180.1:0-8042 GCA_041484175.1 Cyclobacteriaceae bacterium
CGTCGTAAGAAATGGCAAATTTTAATATTGACAGTAAGGAGGAAAGAACGTTTGATGCCATCGTGATCGGATCAGGCATCAGTGGGGGATGGGCTGCAAAGGAATTGACGGGCTACGGGTTAAAAACGTTGGTTTTGGAGCGGGGCAGGGATGTAAAGCACTTGAAGGATTATCCCACCTCCAACATGATGCCCTGGGAGTTTGAACACCGGGGCCAGGTACCGCTTGAAATTCAAACAGCCAATCCGGTGGTAAGCAAGTGCTATGCATTCCGTGAGGATGCCATGCACTTCTTTGTGAAAGATCAGGAACATCCATATCAGCAGGAGAAGCCGTTTGATTGGATCCGTGGCTATCAGGTGGGGGGAAAATCACTGTTGTGGGCGCGACAAACCCAGCGGTGGAGTAAGTTTGATTTTGAAGGACCCGCCCGGGACGGCTTTGCGGTGGATTGGCCGATCCGATACAATGACGTAGCACCCTGGTACAGTTATGTAGAAAAGTTTGCCGGCATTTCCGGAAATAAAGATGGACTGGCCGAATTGCCAGATGGAGAGTTTCTGCCACCCATGCAGTTAACCTGTGTTGAAAACTACTTTAGTGAACACGTCTCAAAAAACTATCCAAAGCGGCATGTCATCATTGGACGATGTGCTCATATCACCGAAGTCAAACCAATTTACTCCGAGCAAGGAAGGGCGAAGTGCCAGCATCGCAATTTATGCCAGCGCGGTTGCCCGTTTGGCGGTTATTTTAGCAGCAACTCCTCAACACTTCCATGGGCTGAGCGAACCGGCCATCTGACATTACGACCCCATTCAGTCGTGCATTCAATTATTTATGATGAGCAAAAAGGAAAAGCTACCGGTGTGCGTGTTATTGATGCGATCGATAAACAGATGTCGGAGTATTATGCTAACATCATTTTTGTAAATGCCAGCGCATTCAACACGAATTTGATTTTGCTGAACTCAACATCGAACCGTTTTCCCCGGGGCCTGGGCAACGACTATGGCTTGATGGGGAAATATGTTGCTTTTCATAATTACCGGGCCAGAATATCGGCCGAGTACGACGGGTTTCAGGAATTTACAACCGATGGTACAAGACCTAATGGCGGTTATATCCCCCGGTTTAGAAATGTGTATAAACAAGAAACGGATTTTCTTCGCGGATACGCCGCAGGCCTGAGCGCTTACCGGCGTTCCGATCAAAAGCGCGATGGATTGGGCAAAACACTCAAGCAAAATCTGCTGCATCCGACTCCGGGGCCCTGGAATGTCGGTTCTCATATGATGGGGGAGACCATCCCGAAAGCAACGAACTACGTAACATTGGATAAGAATAAAAAGGACGATTGGGGTGTACCGCTCCTGAGCATTTCGATAGATTATGATGACAACGATGAAAAAATCGTAAGAGATTTCCTTGACCAGTTTACGGAAATGTATACAACCGCCGGGTTTACGAATATTCAGACGCATGATTCAAAACAGGCTCCCGGACTGGATATTCATGAGATGGGGGGCGTGCGCATGGGAAATGATCCCAAGACTTCTTTGCTTAATAAATGGAATCAGTTGCATGCCTGTAAGAATGTCTTTGTAACCGATGGCGCGTGTATGACTTCGACTTCAACCCAAAATCCGTCTCTTACCTATATGGCGCTGACTGCCAGGGCGGTAGATTATGTGGTAAAGGGCAATTGACGGGGAAGTGTTTAGAGTGTTGAAGTGTTAAAGTGTTGAAGTGTTAAAGTTATTAGGATCACGGGCAATACAAAACTGCACATGTGCATAAGCAGCTATATGGTCAAAACCTAAGGACTTATGGATTATGCGATGGGGGCTGTTAGCCATTTAATGTCGCCTGTTCTATCAGCGAAATCCTCGAAATCAGTTGTATCACCGGTATCAGTTGCATCAGCGGTCCCGGCTTGAGTTGCTTACAAATGCAATGGACTTGCCATCGGGAGACCAGGATGGTACATTGATCGTTCCCTGTCCTCCATACAAGTACGCGATCACCCTGGGTGCCCCGCCCAAGATGGGCATCAGGCGAAGCATCACCCGCTTATAAGAAGGATGCGCGTTCACCTCAATATCCGGAGGGAACGAAATGAAGACCATCGACTTTCCATCGGGTGAAATATGCGGGAACCAATTATTGTATTCGTCAAAGGTGAATTGTTCGTTTCCTGTCCCATCCGGTTTCATTCTCCAGATCTGCATTGTTCCCGACTGGCTGCCATTGTAATAGATGTACTTGCCATCGGGCGAATATTCCGGTCCGTCGGAGTGAGTGCCTTTGTTGCTGGTGAGTTGAATTTCGGCACCTCCATTGATGGAGACCTTATAGATATCAAAATTCTTTCCGTCGCGTTGACCGACGAAGGCAACTTCTTTACCATTGGGCGCCCAGCCATGCCAGTACGAAGGTGTTTTTTCAGTCAGCAATTTTGGAATGCCGCCGGTCAATGGCAAGACATAAACTGAAGAACCTCCACCTGGCAACCCTTCGCGCTGATGACTGATGGCCAGCATCTTTCCGTCGAAAGAGATGCCGTGGTCATTGTTGTTTCGATTGGCAAAATCGGTGTTGAGTTTCTCGGTGGTTCCGCCTCCGATGGGGATCTTGAAGAGGGATCCGTTTTCATTAAAGAGGAGTTGTTTGCCATCGGGCATCCAGTTAGGTGCCTCAAATCGGCCCTGGGATTCACGGATCACTTTCCGACGGCCATCCGCAATGTTCAGAATCTCCAGCCGGCATCCTATGTATCCGTCTTTGCCTGGATTGTAATCATCGGCTACCGGTTGGTCGATCCGTACATTCCAGACCCGCGCCTCTTCGATGGATTCATCTTTGTGGGAACAAATGAATAATCCAGCGAGAAGTTCATCAGGCATGCCTTCCATGTTGGTTGATCCTATTGTTTGAAGCGGTTCACCTGGATGCGCCGCACGCATGATTATTTTATTTCCGAATCGTTCCAATTGAATAATGGAGTAGTTTTTCTTGGGTGAGAAAAGTTCGTCTTGAGGGTCTCTCATATAAGCCCCCTTTAAGAGTCTCCACTGAAGTACGGTAAGACCATCGCCGTGGAGTACCGCGCTATAGTGGGGTGCATCAGGATCGGCGGATTGCCGGACCATCCAGCCTATTTTCCGATGACCTTCTCCGCCCGCTCCGACAAATTCAAAATTCGCGGTGAGGATAAAGTTGCCCTTTATTTTATTGTAAGCGTAATGAAATTCATCTTTGCCAAACCATATATTATATCCCGATCCTTTTAGTGTGTAGGTTTGAGTCGCCTCATCGTATTGGGTGGAACCGGCCTTTTTAGGATTTCCGATATCGGCGTGGTCCTTGAAAATGCCGACGGCGTTTTCCTGGGCGAAGGTGAAACCCGCAAGGATCAGACAGAGAAAGAGAAGGGGAGATTTCATAGGTATTATTATTTGGTGGTTGCGTTGGTGGCGGTACAAATCAGTTTGCGATTTTACTGTTTTTACAAGACTTGTGCACTCCGTTGATAAAATAAAATGCCTGAACTATGATTCTTTTGATTAATCTGATTACTGTGACAGATTGATCGTGGCATAACAATCACGTGAATCACAGTTCAGACACTTTCATTTCACCCACATCCACAACCCAGCACCAACAATTGCAAGTCCTGCGGCGATATGGAGTGCATTCTCCCAGCCGATATAGGTCGCCAAGATCGGAGTGAGTGCGGGGGAAAGCAGACCGCCGACATTGCTCCCCATGTTCATGATGCCGCCCGCAGTCCCGCTGCGTGTACCGGCAATGCGGATCATCATCGACCAGAAGGGCCCTTCTACGCAAAGAATAAACGCAGTCGCAAAAGCAAGGGATACGGCGGCCACCACAGGATTGCTGGTGCGAGCGCCAATCGATATCAAAATGCCGGAAAGTGCCATGCCCGCAATAGGAACCAGGCGGCGTCCCCAGATTTGCCCCAAACTGCCTTGCGCGAGACGGTCACCGACCAGTCCGCCAAGCGGAATGGAGACGATGGAAAGAATCCATGGTAAGCTGCTCATCCAGGCTCCGGTGAGCAAACCGAAGTGGCGCTCCTGAACAAGATAAATATAGAACCAGGAAACAAAGATGTATCCAATATAACCCTGGAGTGTATAGCTCAGCGTCAATAGAATGAAGCCCTTGCTCCGCAACTGACTACTGCTGTCTTTAACCGGAACAGATTGAGTACCTGGTTTGACTGCCTCTTCACTTGCCAGCGGTTGGGGCTCCGGAACCCTCATCCAAAGTACGCCGATGAGCAAGGCCGGGAGTGCCGAGATCAAAAGCGAAAGTCGCCATCCCCCGCTGACCATAATATAAGAGACCAGGGGAGGGGCAAGCGCTGAGCCCAGTCCGATCGAAGCGATGACGATGCCATTAGCTCGCCCCTGATAGGGTGCAGGTATCCACCGTGAAACGCCCTGTGCCGCCGCAGGAAACGTGGGTGCCTCCGAAATTCCAAGAAGGAAACGGCAGATAAGAAGCGCAGTGAGTGTGGCAGCCGTCGTTGTCTGGAACAGACTCAACCCCGCAACGACCTGGGCCACCGACAAAAAAACCCATAGCCACGACGCCATCGTCAGGATTCGGCGAGCTCCCCAGCGATCGGCAAGGACGCCCGCAGGAATCTGAAACAATGCATACCCAAGCAGGAAGGCGCTGAAAATCCGCCCCATGTCGACCTGGGTGAGGTTGAATTCATCCATCAGCAATAGGCCTGCTGTAGAAATATTGACCCTGCAAATGTAACTCGCTGTTGCCGTGCCGCACAACATCATTATGATTGGCCAGGGCGTCCTGGAAGATTTCATCGCAGACATTTGTGCATCAGAATCTCCGATGCACCGTTAATGACGTGGTCTTCTAATTCACCAACGGCATGATATCCCAATCTTTCATAAAATGTGCGCGCTCGACTGTTGAATGAGGAGACGCAAAGGAATAGGTGCCTGGACGTCTTGCGGAAATAGGCATCTGCATAATCCATGAGCGCTGCTCCAATCCCTTGATTGCGGTACGGGGCTGCGACCACGATGGATTTGACATAAGGCGAACTCGCAAGACCTCGCGGGTGCATAATGATAGCGCCGCTTGGATTGCCATTCAAATGGGCTATGCAAAGCAGGTACTCAGGATTGCCACAGATCTCGCGGCACTGTTCCGTTGTTGCGCCAAGCGTGACCCATGGCTCGGATGCTGCGAGGAGCCCGGCTGCCCATTCGTGTTCTTTTTCAGTTGCGATTCGGATATCCAAACTTTTCATGTTCACCGGTATTAATTAAACTGGGTTCTATCCGGCAATTTTGGTCCGCCATGTGAATTAACCAAATGCACGAACCGATCAGGGCAAGTTCATTCTTGAAAATCTCTTGGGAACTTTGTGCAACCATTGTGCATTGGTGGTAACGTGCATTTAACCACATTTAAGTCGTTCAAAATTTACCGGGTCAGATAAACCAATAGGCGTTTTTAATTATCATTGTGTAATGATTACATAATAGGCATATTCCAATCAACCATTTAACAAATTCTTTTATGCCGTTCGATCCCAAGGTCCGTGTGTTTGTGTTGTTGTTGTTGGTTTGTTTTGTCTGGTCCTGCTCATCAAGAAAGACAGCACGAATCCTGGTATTTTCCAAGACTGCTGGATTTCATCATGAATCAATCCCCGCAGGCATTGCTGCCATCATTAGATTGGGAGATCGTCATCATTTCATGGTGGACACCACAACGGATGCTTCTCAATTTAATCAGGAAAATCTGAGAAAATACAATGCCGTTCTATTTCTTAATACCACAGGGGACGTATTGAACGATGAACAGCAAATGGATTTTGAACAGTTCATTCAGGCCGGCGGGGGATATGTGGGCATTCACGCGGCCACCGACACCGAATATGACTGGCCGTGGTATGGCCGACTCGTGGGAGCCTACTTTGATGGGCACCCAGGTGATCCTAATGTCCGAAAAGGGACCTTTTATGTTGTAGATAAGCACAATGAAGCTACTGATTCTATCCCGGATCAATGGGAGCGCGAGGATGAGTTTTACAGTTTCAAGCAGATCAATCCGGAGATAAAGGTGCTGATCAAGATTGATGAAAAGACCTATGGTGGAGGAAAAAATGGAGAGAACCATCCGATGGCATGGTATCATGATTTTGACGGAGGCCGGTCCTTTTATACGAATATGGGCCACACCAACGAGACTTATGCAGATCCGCGTTTCTTAAAACACTTGTGGGGAGGATTGCTTTATGCCATGGACAGGGAGCGCGCCACCGCGCCAGCTGAAAATCGATTTACGAAAATTGTCCTCGATGAAAAACTCGACGAACCAATGGAACTTGTTTTGCTGCCGGAGGACCGTGTGTTGTTTATTGAGCGGAAAGGAAAGATAAAGATTTATGACCCTGTTGCGAATAAGTCAAAAGTGATAGCCACCATTCCAGTGAGTACAAAATATAAAGTCAAAGACGGGAACCAGTCGGAGGCGGAAGACGGGCTTCTGGGGGTAGCGAAAGATCCGGACTTTGATCAGAATCATTGGATCTACCTGTACTATGCCCCGGCCGGTGACGAGCCTAAAAATATCCTCACCCGCTATGAACTGCACGGCGACGAATTGGTTGAAGCTTCAAGAAAAGTGATCCTGGAAGTCGCAACGCAACGCGATCAATGTTGTCACACCGGTGGGTCCATTGCCTTTGATGCAAACGGGAACTTGTTTCTTTCCACAGGAGATAACACCAGTCCCCGGAGTACTGCCTATAGTCCCTCGGATGAGCGACCGGGACGAAGCCCTTGGGATGCACAGAAGTCTTCTGCAAACACAAATGATCTGCGCGGGAAGGTCTTGAGAATTCACCCTGAGCGCGACGGGACCTATTCCATTCCGGACGGAAACCTTTTTCCAAAAGGCACTCCCAAAACCCGGCCTGAAATTTATGTCATGGGAACGCGCAACCCATTCCGGATCGCCGTCGATAAGAAGACCGGATATCTCTATTGGGGTGATGTGGGTCCTGACGCAGGCAAGGATTCTGTAGGAAAGGGTACGAAGGCCTTTGACGAGTTCAATCAGGCGCGCAAACCTGGTTACTACGGCTGGCCTTATTTTGTAGGCGATAATAAGTCATTTAATAAATGGGACTTTGTCAGGATGAAAACGGGACCCCTTCATGATCCTGCAAAGCCAATAAACAATTCCCCCAACAACACCGGATTAAATGAATTGCCCCCTGCACAAAAAGCTTTTATCTGGTATCCATATGATACGTCACCTGAATTCCCACAAGTTGGGACCGGCGGACGAACTGCCATGGCTGGGCCGGTTTTCCATTCGCAGGATTTCAAAAATGCCAAGCGCCTGTTTCCTTCTTTTTACGACGGCAAGCTCTTTATCTATGAATGGATGCGCGGATGGATCATGACCGTGTCTATGAATAAAGAGGGAGACTATGTTTCGATGGATCGTTTTATGCCAAGCCACCGGTTTAGCAACCCGATGGATATGGAGTTTAGCCCCACAGGAGATTTGTATCTGCTGGAGTATGGCACGGCATGGTTTCAGGGAAATGATGATGCGAGACTGGTGCGCATTGAATATAACAGCGGGAACCGAAAACCCCATGTTCAGTTGGTAGCGGATAAACCCAGGGGAGCGGTTCCCTTGTTAGTTCATTTTTCTTCCAAGGGTACACAAGATCCTGATCTTGATGAATTGAAATATGAATGGAAGTTTTTAGCAAGCGATGGTGCTGCGCTAAAGACTGTATTGGAAACTAACCCTTCGTTTACTTTTGACAAACCTGGAATTTACAAAGCACAACTGACGGTGACGGATGCAAAAGGTGAAGCATCCACTTCCGAGACTGAAATTCGCGCAGGCAATGAACCTCCTTCCTTTTCATTTGACATCACACGCGGCAACAAAACTTTTTTCTACATCGACCAGCCTTTCAGCTATGAAGTGAAGGTAAGCGACAAAGAAGA
>JBGPGZ010000181.1:0-7944 GCA_041484175.1 Cyclobacteriaceae bacterium
CAAATAAATCGAAACGCGGCGGACATCCCGTCTCTTTCCGTCCTTGATATTCCTTGCTTTTCAGCAATGATATTCCATTGACCGACAGATGCTTTTACTTTATCAATTATTTCGCTTGCTCTTTTTTCTGAGACTCGAAAATAAGGGGCCACTTCGATAGCCAGATCCAATTCCTGGGCATTGTCCGTTTCAGAAATATTCAAGCTTAAGCCGCTTCCTGTTTCCACTGGATTCATATCGTATGCTGGAGAAAGTATCCAACCGTCATCGGACAAGAGAAATCCATGGTTCCGCAAATGGTCATCTGTATTACTTACGCAAATAGAGAATACGATTCTTCGCCACAATTCATCAAGGTCGCTCTGGACATTGGCTCCGTTTCTGGAAATGAATTCAACAAGATCGAGGTAGCCTACTCCACTTTTGAAGTCAGCTCCATCCGTTTGACCCAGCAGCGTCATGGCTGACGCAAAATGGATACGCCCACTTTCAGCCGTTCGATCGAATCGCTTAGTTAAAAAAGTATGTTGGTGACCGTAATACTTTCCGGCCATGGCCTGAGGTACATTTAGCCCGGCATTTATCGCCAATTGATGTGTGACCATTTCCCAAGCGCCCATGTCGCGCTTGTCATTACCGCTGGGAAACTTCGCGATCCATAGTTGACTCTTCGGATCTACTACACTGGCCTTTGGTCTCGCACCTCCCAGGGAAGATCCGGGAGCCATTAGCATATTAAGCCATTTCATTTGTTGGCTATCGCCGGCAATATCTTTTTCAAGTTCCAGGCTCGCGTGTTCCAGTTCTCGAAGAGAAGTCCAGGGCGGCGAGGCCATTTCTTTATTGTTGTTGAGAAATGGACCTTGCTCATTCTCCTTGAATCGCAAGGCCCCCATACGGTGACCGTCAAAAACGCCGAGGAGGTAGTCCGTCTCAAATAGTGGTCTGTGCTTGCGGTCTTCCATTCTGGCTAATACCGCTTCACGCCTGTCCATCAGGGTTCTTCCCCAGCGATCCGGGGAGGAGTCCAAGAAGATACCAAAATTGCTTTTCCCCTCGCTCAAATACTGCGGACCAGAGTACAGTTGCAGGTCAGGATCAAGGCTTTGTGCCCTGCCGGATTCCAGCCAGCTAGCATTATATTCAAATGAAAAGACCTCTTTGCCACGCACCAGGTCCGCATGCAAAACGCCAAGTAGGTTAGGCTCCTGGAGCTCTACGGAATGGGCGTAAACCAGGACGGTTCGGTGAGTATTCCTGATGGCCATATCATTTAGTCTTTTTAGGCGCCCTTTCTTTCACAAGGAGCTTGGCGTCCTGGAGCCTTCGTCCAAGAGCATCATCAGCACCGATTTTTAGTAGATCTTTTTCCATGCCTAGTACAAATAAAACCTGGGCGTAAAAGCCGAGAGCGACTTGGGGCGAACCCTTCTCGATTGCCCAAAGCGTGGTCCTCCCGAGGTTGGCGCGCTCGCCAATTTGCTCCATGCTTAGCTTTCTGCGGAGCCTGGCCAGCTTGATATTTTCGCCCAATTCAGCCAGGATTTTGGCTGTTTTGGGCAGTAGTAAAGGTTTCTTCGATTCCATAACGTTCATAATCGCGAACAAATGTACATAATATGTTCGTAATGACGAACGTTATAGGTCAAGCAATTCTTTTGGTCGTAGGTAAGACCTGGAGGATTCTGCCAGAAAGGAATAAAACTACGATTCATCACCGACCGCCAAAAGTAGCCGTTGCTCAGGCTTGTCAAGGGCGGTGCGAGTGGCGATCCTAGTTTGATTTATTTTGGCATCGCCACCCTTGACAAACCCTCCGCAACGTGCTGGAGGCGGCTTGCGGCGATGAAGGAGATCGAGGTCTACGATCTGTAAACATTCTCATTGTGCCACTGCAGATATTCGGATCGGGGTCTAAGTGTTAGATCACCTGGCATGTGTGTCAATGACTTCCCATGAAACTGATAATACTCCTTGCCATTTTCAAATTCAGATCTTATTCGGTTGCTTACCTCGACCTTCAAATCTGAGGTGATCGTCAAGTAGCCACCATCGAAAAGCTTATGCAGATCGGAGCGCAGCAATAGGCCGTTGGCGGCAAGGTTCGGTCCAGATTTGGCATAACTCTTTATGTGAGCAGCCTCCAGGACAGGCAGAGTTCTCTCACCAGTGATTGAACAGCGCTTTTCATAGGCACTAGTAACTGAAACCCTGAAAGACCCTTGACCAATTCTCACCTTAGACATGACCAGGTTGTATTCAGGCGACTCTTGATTTTGAATCATTGCAAGACTCTTGCCTGCCTCAAGATCTTGCTTTAGGTACTTGCCCAGCCGTACCTCTAGATCTTGCCACAGCTTTTGGCCGATTTCAGTATCAGTCGAGTAAGTAGTTCCTGACTGAATATTCGGTTTCCAGTCAGAGGGAACATCCAACCAATCCTCCTCCGAGAAAAATACCGGATTGGTCAAAGCTATGCAGCCCAATTCCGGATTGTGTTCACGACTATTTCCCCGTAAATCGTCGATTGCCAAGACAAAGTCATTGAAGAGACTGAAGCCATTTCCAATTCCAAATGTATCCCAAGCAACTGAAATCGGAAGTTTGATATACTGATAGAAAAAACCCAATCCAACAATCCTGTTGATTCTGCCCTTCAACTTAAAAACAAATGGCCCGCCCTGAGAAATTGCCTTGAATGCGGTTTCTCCAGGCCTCCAGAAGTTCACGTCTTCCGGAGTGAATTGCCGAAGGAAATTGAACCAGCGTTGATCAGTGACACCAAGATAGAATTTCATTCTCCCAGGGGGTTTGGAGTATTGTTGATCGTGCCTTCGCCTAAATTACATAAATTGGATTATTGATTTATCCCAGTATTCCCACCGAAGTCCCAAAATTATGAACCTTTAAGTTGTTAATTCAGGTATTTTACAAGTGATTGAAGTCGTTCATTGTTTGTTTTATTCGCCTCGATTATTTCTACTTGCCCCAATAATTAAAATCCGAACAGGGTATTAATGGTGGTGATGAGTATGAGTTGGCGGCTTTTCCTTGTAAGGTTTACTGCCGTCAATGACATCAAAGGTAGCCATCATCCCTGCTGCATGGTGTTCAATAATATGGCAATGATACATCCATGTTCCGGTACGATTATCAGGCATCCAGGCAATCTTTATCTTGCTCTTAGGTGTTAAATTATAGGTGTCCTTCCATGCCCTGTATGCAGGAGCTTTGCCATTCTCCTCAATAACCTGGAAGAAAAAACCGTGAAGGTGAAAGGGATGATCCATCCTGCTTGAATTGGCCACTTCCCATACCTGCAGCTCGCCTACCATTACGGGTTTGTCCTTTACATGTGTGCTATCGTTTATACGAAAGTCCTTTCCATCTCTTATTCTTGGGTCAACAGACAACGTTATTTTCCTGGTGATGGTGGCATCTTGTTTTGCAAGCGGTTCAATCGTTCTTAACCTTTCCGGTATGTAGGCTTTAGTGGGCCTGCTTTCTCCCACCTTAACAGTGGCAAACGTCTCCCGTTTTGCTTTTAAGAAGGTCATTCTGTTATAAGCTAACGATTCAATGGCAAATGTTTCCCCTTCTGTGAATGGACCAACTGCAATATCCACACGCTCACCAGGAGTTATTAAAACTTCAGTGACCATTATGGGATGTTCCAATAGTCCACCATCTGATGCAATAATTTTAAATGCTTTGCCACCCAAATACAAAACAAAATATCTTGCACTTGATGAATTGATAAAGCGCCATCTTTCTGTCTGGCCGCCATGTACATTGATAACTAAGTCTTCTTTCCCGTTTAATAGAAGTGTATTGCCCTGACGCCCGTCATGCCTTTCAACCATGCGCGGGAAGAACCAAGTCGGTTTTGTAAACTCGCTGTTTTCATTCAGCTTCATGTCATCAATCATAAAAATCTCTTCACCGTCCATTACAGGATCAGTTTCACCATCTACTATTAATGCTCCATACATGCCTCGTTCCATCTGTACGGTTTCATTGGTATGTGCGTGATACCAAAACGTGCCAGCATCGGGTACAACAAAACGATATTCAAAAATTTCGCGTGGTTCAATAAGCTTTTGAACTCCATCAGTTCCATCCATGGATGCGGGTAGACAGATGCCATGCCAGTGAATAGTGGTAGCTTCATTCAGATTGTTGGTAATGCGAACAACCAGCGTATCGCCTGCGTTTGCTCTTAATACAGGACCGGGAAGTTGCTTGTTGAACCCCCATGCTTCGATAGTTTTACCGGGAGCTATTTCCCAGTTAAATGCACTTGCTTCCAAATTGTAGTGTACTACTTTAGTTTGTGTTTCCATTTTGTTGATTTTTAAAAGTTTTGAGAATTATATTGTTGGGTTAAATTCTTCTTCCTGGCACTACTCTAACAGGAGGATGATTAATAAGACGCTGACAAATATGCCCAGGCCAAGCATCAAAGTCTCTTGCTTTTTCATAACCATTTTTGAGCTGGTAGTTTGTTTTCGTTGAGCAAAGATCATGTAGGTTATGCTTTTACCCTAGGTCATTGAAACGTCATAAAAGGACAAACTTGTAGGTCAAAGAGTGGAGGATAGAAAAGCGCCTTAAGAGAAAGACTGATCAAGCCTTGAAGTTAGCCCGCCCTGCTGGTGCCATTTGTAAAAGAGTGATGTATTGAATGCCATTGCGATAATTAAAATAATGGTTAAGGGATTTGATACTTAGTTGACGTGCTTTTCGCTTCTATCTCTATTGCATTTATCAACCAAGCAGCAACACACATTGTCTAGCCGCGTACCTCACACATAGGCCCTGGACAACAAATACTAATTCTTATCAAGCTTTTAACAATTCTTTGCGGGCTTGGAATTCAATCCATGTTGTCTTTTTATGACGCGTAGTTGGCATTTGACCTTGCCGTTGAGCACTGCACCTTTGCTCAAGAAAAAAACACACTAAACAAAAAAATTATGAAAAAAATTACAATGACCCTGGCTGGGTTTTCTTTGATCCTTTTTTCTTCCTGCAAGGAAGAATTTGTTGATCCGTCATTGGTAACCAAATTATCAATTAACTCTTCAGCGTATGATGCAACTTACGAAGTTAAGATTGCCCGACCCGCTAATGATCTCGCATCAACGGCGAAATACGCAGCCATTTATGTCTTGGACGGAGAGGAGAACTTCAATCTTGTCACAAGCCATTGCAGAAAAATTGCCGGCTCTTATGGTGTTGACAATGTTCTTGTTGTCAGTATCGGTTACGGAAGGGATAGAAACATGGATTACACCCCAACCACGACGAATGAAATGGGCGGGACTGGCGGTGCACCGCAGTTCTTGAAGTTTATAAAAGACGAACTGATACCGAAGATTGAACAAGAGTTCAGGGCCGATACCACAAGATCTAGTCGCGTGATCCTGGGTCACTCCTTTGGGGGATTGTTTGGTGCCTACGCATTCGGGGCCGACAACAATTTGTTTGGAAATTATATTCTCCTGAGTCCATCGCTTTGGTATGATAATGAGATCACACTCCGCCTTGAATCAGCGCAGCGAAATGTAAATAAAAACAAACAACAGCTGGTTTTTATGGGCATTGGTGAATTGGAAAACGCTGGCAGAATGCAGGCTCCCTTTGATGCATTCTGCAAAAGCTTAAAGGAAAATTATCTGAAAGTCAAAATCAAAATGAACCGTGAAAAAGATCTTGATCACAGGGGTTCCGAAAATCCCAACATCCTGAAAGGGCTCGATTTCTATTTCCAGAACAGGTAAATCAACATTAACAAATAAAAATTACTACTATGAAACTCAACAAATCCATCTTTACATTGATGATCGCATTTTCATCTGTAAATTGCTTTGCTCAACCAGCAACCAAAAGCAATCCTCAAAAATATGTACACCGACTTTTGACCATTGAACCTTCCATAGGGATCCATACAAACTTTGGAACGGATCTGCTTCTTAGCACTTTAGTGCAGTGGAGTCCCGAAAGGCGGCTAGCGTTCGCATCGCATTCATCGTATAACATTAACAATCTCTCCCAGCGGAATTTTAACTTTATCAAAACGGATTATAACCATTCATTCAATCAAAAGTTTGGGATTGGTTCCACTTTCTACTGGAAGAAGAGTTCTCACTCGTTCTTCTTTATGGCGGGTTTCAAATACACCGCTTATCAGGAGACATTGGATAATCCAGATCTGGATAAGACGAGCACAGCAATAAGGTCCTTGAGTCCTGATTACGGATTAATGTACAGTTTGAAGAAAGGCGGTAAGAAATGCTTTTTCACTTTTAGGGCCTATATCCCACTTTATCCCTGGCCAGTCAAGGGAACGAACATTCTATACATCGATGGCAATCAAAATAATATTGCGCTCGAATTCGGTGTCGGGGTAAAGATTAAGTAATCCATGAACCGAAATGAAGACCTTAAACTTTCTCATTCTATTCTTATTTGCTCTTGAGCTTTTTGCTCAAAATAATATAACCATGCAAAAAAAATATTATTACTGCCCGGATTGCACTCGCGATTGCGATGAATTTGAAGAATCTGGCTCCTGTCCGAAATGCGGAATGAAGTTGTTGTCCAACATTTGGGATGAAAAGACTACCGAAGCATCGAAGAAGAAGATTTCGGTTTGCTTCTATCTTCAGGATGGAGTTGAAGTGCTCGACTTCGCTGGTCCCATGGAAGTATTTTCACTTGCCGGCTTTAAAGTGTTCACCGTTTCGAAGACAGGAAAACCGGTTGTCGCACAAGGGATTCTGAAAGTCGTGCCGGATTATGGTATCAGCACGGCCCCCGATGCAGATATGGTGGCTTTTTTTGGCGGCAACCCAATTGCGTTTCGGGATAGTGAGTTAATAGAATGGATCAAAAAATATGAAAAGAATACGCGGTATATATTTTCTGTCTGTAGTGGAGCCTTTGCACTGGGCCACGCAGATTTGCTACATGGACAAACCGTCACAACATTTCACAGAAGAATAGAAGAACTGCGAACGGCCTTTCCCAATGCGACCGTTTTGGCAGACGTAAGATTTGTTGACAACGGACGAGTCATTACAACAGCGGGAATTTCAGCGGGCATAGATGGCGCTCTTCATCTGGTAGCAAGAATTATGGGTGATGGGGTGGCGAGAGATGTTGCAAGGGAAATGGAATACGATAAATGGATTCCTAATGAGGGGTTCATTAAAGACCATCTGAAATGATATTGAATTAATTGAAATAAACTTAAATAAACTACTCATGAAATTTTTCTGGACAATGCCGGTTCCTTTAAAAAACTATTATCAGAACGAGCTTGAGGAGTACCGCAAAGAACTTGCGCAAGGTAATTTCGCACTTGCATGGCAACATTTGGAAAGAGCACATATTATCGCGCAAGCCTGGCCCAGAGAACATAGCTACGCTCATTTTTGATCGAAACCGAATTTGGAACTCGTAAGCCAGCTGATTTACAATCAGTAATATCAAAACCTACAAAACAAGCGGTTCAAGCTTGTAATAAATATTTACTCATTGCAGATACCATTGGGTATTAGCAGTAAATTGTATCAATCCCTCGCCTTGTTTGACGAGGATTGATAGCATGAAAATAACCTTTGTTGTCCCTCCGAATGTTGAGTTATTGGATCTTGCTGGGCCAGTGCAAGTTTTTACCGAAGCTAAATTCGATGGTTTTGATGTAACTATTGAGTTCTACTCTTACCAGGATGCAGTGATCAGTACTTCGGGACTTGGATTTGGAAAAATAACAAACTACAGAGAAGCTAATTTGCAACCGGGCGATTTTATTTTTATTCCGGGAATGAAGTTCGAATATATTACCAGTGACGCATTTAGAAATGAGAAAGCATTTTTCGAATGGCTAAATGAATGTGCTGGTAGAAAAGTAAATGTCTGTTCAGTCTGTGATGCGGC
>JBGPGZ010000182.1:0-7868 GCA_041484175.1 Cyclobacteriaceae bacterium
CAAGATCGCCTTTGTACTTTCAGGATTAGAACTTTCAGATTTCACAAAGATTTGTGCCGGCTCCTTCACATCGGTTAGTAAATACCCCACTATCAGGAACGAGACAGCGACGATTGCCAGGTAGGCGTCAAAACGAAAAAAGTCATAAACGATCAGAAGGCTTGAGATTTTAGCCACTATAATGGCCAGGCCGGTAATAAGCCCGGTCCTGACAGGTGTGGTTTTAATAATAAGATGAGTCATAAAGTTGTCAAAAATAAAACGAAATCAGGTTCTGGAGTGCGGTTCAAAATCCTTTCCCGGAGACGACAGTCCAAACAATTCAGCGAATTCCTGTTCACCGGAAAACTGATAGGACTCGTGACAAATGTTTTCATAAGTTTCAATGAATTTGCTTACGAAGGAGATAATTTAAGGATTATTTTAGAAAGTGGAACATTACAAGGAAAATGCAGTGGATGCTGTTGTGCCTACAGGGTTCCAGGCTGCTTCCCACTGGACGCCGATCCTTCAGAATTTGGATGTTTCAAGGAACAAGAAATATTGTAGTAATTTCGATCCCAATCTAAAACTTACCAACTATGGAAAAGCAACAAGTGATATTCTTTCGCAACCTGCTGTTAAGGGTATTTGTGGTCGGCGTGATTTTCGGACTATTGTATCTTATCTTAACCGTATCCTTTTGGGGTACCTGGGTTTCTGTATTTGCAATGTGGCATTTGGAGGAAAAGGACGCTGCGATGTTGATGGTTGGCAGCTTTACGCTTTTGCGGATTGTACTCGTCTTCTTCATACTCGTACCGGCCATTGCCTTGCATTGGACGTCTAAGACAAACTCATAGTCGCGGTTTAGATAGCCTCGCGATTCATCGCGATGCCTTTTCGATTCTCTTTGTCCGGCGGTGCAGGTCAATGGCCCCGACTTTGCGCCCGTAATGAAGGCTGGCATTGATCTCGTAGCCAAACAAGAGCACCACGGTCAGCAATTGAATCCAGACCATCAGTGCAATCAGTGTACCGATGGAACCATATACTTTATTGTAGCTGCTGAAATTGGTAACATAAAAAGAGAATCCGTACGAAATCGCGAGGCCCGCCAGCGTGGCGATAAAAGAACCGATCGAGAAAAAACGCCAGTTGTAGTGGACAGCAGGTCCGAAGTAATAGATAAATGAAATGGCAACAAAGAAAACCACAAAGATCACCAGGAAGCGCAACACTTTCAGGAAATAGATCTGGTCATGATCGAGGTGGAAATTACTGAATTGGGAGACATCCGTTGTAATTTTGTTCAGCACCAATTGCCCCACGATGAGCAAGGCTGTAGCTGAAAAGAGAACGATGGAAAGCATGAGCGTCAGCCCCGCTGCGGTGAACCGCATTTTGAACCAGTTTCTTTTTTCTATTGTACGATAGCAGGCATTAAAGGCGCGCATCAGCGCCATCATCCCGTTCGTAGCCAGGTACATCGCCAAAACAAAACCAAATGTGAGCAGACCTCCACGCTGATTGCTCACAATATCCAGAATGGTGGAGGAGAATACCGCATACATGCTTGCCGGCAGCAGGTCGCCGATGAATTTCACAATGCTGTCATTATTAATGTCCGGGAAGTACGTAGAGATATAGGGGATCAGGGTAAAAAAAAAAATAATGGTAGGGAAAATCGCCAAAACGAAATTATAAGCCACCCCATTGGACCGGTCCATGATCTCATCTTCATCAATGTTGTGAAGGAAGATTTTGAGGAACCGGTACAATGAAAGATCGTCATGCCTTTTGAGTTTGATCTGCTTCAACCAGCTGCGTGCCGTTCTTGCGGAGGGTACCTTCAGGATTTTTTTTCGTGTGTTGTACTTCATTTTGTTGGGTCAGCTTGTCTGGCTTTCTATGTCTGATTAATGAACCTTCCACTTACAGATCGGGACTCAATTGCAACAAGCTGCATTTAAAATTCTAAAAATACGGCGCCAACAATTTCATAAAGACTTCCGGAGGGCGACAGGGTTTCCCGGTGTTCTTGTTTACAAAGGCCAACATCGTTTCTCCCTGGTGGATCAATTTGCCCACTCCATTGTAAATATCGTACTCAAATTTTATCCGCACGCCGGGTTTAGTTCGGATGAAAGTAATGATTTTGAGCTCATCGTCGTAAAGGGCCGGCGCGAAGTATTTCGAGCTGTTTTCCAGTACCGGCATCATCGTCCCCAACGCCTCCAGTTCTTTGTAGGTCATACCCAATTGCCTCAGGCTCTCCACGCGGGCTACCTCATAGTACATCGCATAATACCCGTAATAGGCATAACCCATCGGATCGGTTTCCGCATATCGGACACGGATTATGGTTTCTGACGTGTACATAGCCGGCCCTGGTCAGTTTTTTTTATGAGCTCCTTTTCTTATCTCAATGGTCAGCGCCTGCTGATACCGCCTGGCATTTAAGTTATGTTCGCTGAGGTTGGAAGCAAAATTGTGGAAACCCGAAAAATCTTCTCTGGCACACATATAAAGGTACCGATGTTTCTCATAATTGAGCACCGCATCAATCATCGGGATCTGCGGAAGATTGATTGGACCCGGAGGCAGACCGGCATATTTATAGGTATTGTAGGGCGATTCGACGTCTTTGTGTTCGTTGAGAACACGCTTTAACGTAAAATCCCCGACGGCAAAGACCAACGTCGGATCCGCCTGCAAGGGCATATCCTTTTTTAACCGGTTGTAATACAATCCCGCGATGACGGGTGCCTCGATCTGTTTGACGGTTTCTGCCTGGACAATGGACGCCAGGATCGAAACTTCAATGGGTGTCAATCCCACCTCTTTGGCTTTCGCCCTCCGGGCCGCGCTCCAAAACTTCTCATACTCCTGGTGCATTCGCTCGATCAGGTCCTCCGGATTAACATTAAAATAGACCTGGTAAGTGTTTGGAATAAACATGGTAAGGATGTTTTCCCTGGTAAAGCCTTCTTTATTTGAGGCGATAAATTCATCAAGGGCCTCGTCAAATTCCACCGCGGTGACGCCAATATTTTTTGTGATTTTTTCGGATAGTTCGCTTCTCAGCCGGATCACGGTAAAGGTTACCTTCACCGGCTCCGCCTTCCCGGATTTAAGAACATTGATTGCCTGAATATTGGTCATGTTCCTCCGCAGATAATACCGGCCTGGCCTGATTTCCTTGTCATAGTCCATGAGCCGTGCCAGAAAACTAAACGATACAAGGTCGTTGACATACCCGCCTCGCGAAAGTTCCTCCTGCACGGTACGATAGGTGGCTCCGGAGTGGATGACGAACATCCGGTCATCGCGATCAACCAACACATTGGCCGTGTACAGAATCTGATAACCATAGAAAACGAACGTGATCAGCAGGGTAGAACTGATAAGAAAAAAAGCAAGTCGTTTGCGCGATAGTTCAGCCATAGAAGAAAAAAGTTTTCAAAAATACAAAATAGTCTACAGTTAACAGTCCTTTTCAATTCTCCATGGCATAACTATAATTAAACCGGTTTCGATTACTTTGCGCCTGCCGAATCCCGCCCCGTCGGGAGTAGGCAGCAACGGAATGAGCGCCGAACTAATCACCATTCACCCCGACAATCCCGAGCCGCGAAAAATCGCGCGGGTTGTGGATGTGCTTAGAAAAGGCGGCATTATTATTTACCCAACGGACACCATTTACGGAATTGGTTGCGACCTGAAGAACCGAAGAGCCGTGGAACGTCTCTGCCAGGTAATTGATATCAAACCACAGAAACTGGATTTATCATTTATTTGCAATGATCTGAGCGATATTTCATTGTATGTCAGGCGGCTTGACACTCCGGTCTTTAAGATTCTCAAAAAAGCATTACCAGGCCCCTTCACATTTATTTTTGAGTCCAACAGCAACGTACCGAAAATTTTAGACGTAAATAAAAAAACGGTAGGTATCCGAATTCCCGAGCACAACATCCCCCGTGAGATCGTTGCGCTCTTGGGCAACCCTTTGATAACTTCCTCTATTAAAGACGATGATGCAATCAAGGAATACACGACTGACCCGGAAGAAATCTATGAAGACTTTAAATACAGGGTGGACATCGTGATCAACGGAGGGTCGGGAGGGAATGTACCATCTACCATCGTTGATTTTTCGCAAGGAGAACCGGTCGTGGTTAGGCAAGGATTGGGAGATTTTGAGCCTTACCGCTGAACATCTTGAAAGCCCCTTGCTATTTGGAAAGGAGAGATTTGCGCACCTTGCGGCAGTTTATGTTTTACTGTCTTCTAAAGAGAAACACTTTTCTCTATCTTTCCAACATGAAGATCGGGTTGATTGAACCCCACTACCTCCCGTCCCTCGAATACTTTTGCGCGATCCTGCCGTTGGACAAACTTATTTTAGAAAAGCATGAGCATTATGTAAAGCAAAGCTACCGCAACCGGTGTTATGTCAATACGGCCCATGGAGAAAAGATGCTGGTCGTCCCGTTGACGTCGAAGCCCGGAAAGGTTGCCTTCAAGGACATTCGCATCGACTACACCAAAAGGTGGCAGAACATTCAATGGCGCACAATCCTTTCGGCTTATGCCAAGGCCCCGTTCTATGAACATTATTCCGGCGAAATGAATAAACTGATTTATACAAACGATCGATTCCTGTTCGATCATAGCCGTGTCCTCCTGTCATTCTGTCTGAGATGCCTGGGATTGGAAAAAGAACTTTCGGAAACGGCCGCGTATGAAAGAACCGCCGGTGAACAAATTGAAGACCTCCGCGGGCAAATTACTACGAAAACGCCCTTTTCGGTACGATCCTTTTATCGACCGTTGCCTTACTACCAGGTTTTTGGCAATACTTTTGCAGGTAACCTCAGTCTGATAGACTTATTATTTTGCGAAGGGCCGAACGCCCTCCCCATCCTCCAGGCATCAAAGAATGCGGAATTGAACAAATAAAATTCAATTCTTGTTTTTTCTTGTATATAAGAAGGGGAAATGAGACCTAAACCTGGCCCCTTTGTGTAAACAAGTCAATGCCTTTTGAATTATCAACACTAAAACTTTACATTTACAATACTCAATATGGCGAATATGGAAGCAAAATTTTCTAACCGGGTGAAGGAAGTCATTTCTTTAAGCCGGGAAGAAGCCTTACGATTAGGCCACGACTATATCGGCACCGAGCATCTGCTGCTCGGAATGATCCGGGAAGGAGAGGGCGTGGCTGTTGCCGTATTAAAAAAATTGGGCGTTCCGCTGGATGATCTCCGGGGCGAGATTGAAAAAATATCCAAAGGGACAGCCACGCATGAAATCAAAAACTTAGCGAATATCCCGTTGACCCGTGCTTCTGAGAAGGTGCTGAAAATCACATACCTCGAAGCCAAGATATTCAAGGCCCAGCTGATCGGCACAGAACATCTGTTGCTTTCCATTTTACGTGACCCCGACAATCTCGCAACTCAAATTCTAAACAAATTCGATGTGGCTTACGACGTGGTAAAAGAAATGTTAGAGTACCAGGACAAGCAGCCCATGGCCTCGCAGGATACAGACGACCCGGATGAAGATTCATCCAAAATGTTCGGAGGAGGATCCGGATCCCTTGGAAAAGAAAAAAAGGGAAGCGCTGAAAAATCGCGAACCCCGGTATTGGACAATTTTGGCCGCGACTTAACCAAACTGGCCGAGGACAATAAACTGGACCCGATCGTCGGCCGCGAAAAAGAAATTGAGCGGGTGGCGCAAATTCTCAGCCGGAGAAAGAAAAACAATCCTATTCTTATTGGAGAACCCGGTGTTGGAAAGACGGCGATTGCCGAAGGTCTTGCCTTACGCATCATTCAGAAGAAGGTTTCGCGCGTACTTTTTGGCAAACGTGTTGTTACCCTTGACCTCGCCTCGCTGGTAGCCGGTACGAAATACCGCGGCCAGTTTGAAGAACGCATGAAGGCGGTCATGAATGAGTTGGAGAAATCGCCCGATGTCATTCTTTTCATCGATGAACTGCATACCATTGTTGGTGCAGGCGGCGCTTCCGGTTCGCTGGATGCGTCCAATATGTTTAAGCCCGCCCTCGCGCG
Organism: Cyclobacteriaceae bacterium; assembly: GCA_041484175.1. Classification (GTDB taxonomy): domain Bacteria; phylum Bacteroidota; class Bacteroidia; order Cytophagales; family Cyclobacteriaceae; genus ELB16-189. The sequence continues at coordinate 6,072 of JBGPGZ010000182.1, forward strand.
CGGGGAGATTCAGTGCATCGGCGCCACCACGTTGGATGAGTACCGCCAGTACATCGAGAAAGACGGTGCGCTTGCACGCCGGTTCCAGATGGTCATGGTGGATTCAACTTCCGTTGACGAGACCATCCAGATTTTGGACAACATCAAGGAAAAGTACGAAGACCATCACCATGTTACCTATACCAAGGAAGCGATTGATGCGTGCGTAAAGCTTTCCGACCGTTATATCAGCGATCGTTTTCTGCCCGATAAAGCCATCGATGTACTGGACGAAGCCGGGGCCCGCGTTCACATTAACAACATTCATGTGCCGGAAGACATCGTGAAGTTTGAAGATGCGATTGAAGAAGTGAAGAAGGAAAAGAATCGCGTAGTGAAGAGCCAAAAATATGAAGAGGCAGCGCAACTCCGCGATAAGGAAAAGAAACTCATCGAGCAACTTGACCTGGCGAAAGCCCGCTGGGAAGAAAAGACGCGCACCGAGAAATATACGGTAACCGAAGACAATGTAGCAGACGTGGTGGGCATGATGACTGGCATCCCGGCCAACCGCATCGCTCAGAAGGAAAGTAACAAACTGCTCGGAATGGGCGACCAACTCAGCGGTCGTGTGATCGGCCAGGTGGAGGCGATCCAAAAATTGACAAAGGCCATCCAGCGTACACGGGTGGGTCTGAAGGATCCGAGGAAGCCGATTGGTTCCTTTATTTTCCTTGGACCTACAGGTGTTGGAAAAACCGAATTGGCGAAAGTACTGGCGAGTTATCTTTTTGACAAAGACGACGCGTTGGTGCGTATCGACATGAGCGAGTACATGGAGAAGTTCTCTGTGTCACGGCTGGTGGGCGCGCCTCCCGGGTATGTAGGATATGAAGAAGGAGGCCAGCTTACTGAAAAGGTGAGAAGAAAGCCGTACAGCGTCGTGCTCCTGGACGAAATCGAGAAAGCACACCCAGACGTATTCAATATACTTTTGCAGGTGCTGGATGATGGAATTCTTACCGATGGCCTTGGCAGAAGGGTCGACTTCCGCAACACCATTATCATCATGACCTCCAATATTGGAGTGCGCGACCTGAAAGACTTTGGAAGCGGAATTGGTTTTGCGAGCAAGGCCAAGCAACAGAATGACGAGGAGAATATGAAGAGCACAATCCAAAGTGCCTTGAAACGCGCGTTCTCTCCGGAGTTCCTCAACCGGCTTGATGACGTGATCGTCTTTAATTCGCTGAAGCGCGAAGACATCCACAAAATCATTGACCTCTCGTTGGGCAAATTGTTTACCCGTATTACGGCGCTTGGATATAATGTAGAACTGACGGATAAGGCCAGGGATTTTCTGGCTGAGAAAGGATACGATCAGCAATTTGGTGCGCGGCCGCTTAATCGCGCCATCCAGAAATACCTGGAAGACCCGGTAGCGGAGGAGATTCTGAAAGGGGAGGTCGAACAGGGAGGAACTATCATGGCCGACTATCTTGGCGAAGGTGATTTGCTAACCATCAAGACCAAGAAGGCGAAGGCGTCTTCGAAGGAGAAGAAAAGTGAGTAACCAGTGATCGGTGATCGGTGATCGGTGATCGGTGGTTGGGTCTTGGACGACAGAATCATTTTTCCAATGTTTCGTATTGTCGTAATAAGTCAGTGGCTAGTTCATTTGAAATATAGGAACAATCCAGCGCGATTTCAATCCAGTGTTGTGTTTCCAATTGTTCGCCATCAGCATACTCACAAAATGTTTCTCGTATTTCCTTTTTCCCCAAGCCTCTGCTAATTGCCCTCCAATAGATCGTGACG
>JBGPGZ010000183.1:0-7854 GCA_041484175.1 Cyclobacteriaceae bacterium
CACAGATGTTGATCATGTACTGCGTTCCTTTGGTAAACACATAGGAATACTCCACCTTTTCCTTGCTGCCCCCTTGGCCGTCAATCTTATAACTCTTCAAGAAATTGAAGCCCCCGGCCAGCTTGGGTATGCAAGCATTGCTAAAATTATCGGAATTACACTGCCCGATTAGTTCTGAAGAACCAATACCAACTGATAGCAAAAAAGAAAGGGAAAGAATTATTTTTTTCATAAGTGTCTATTCTTCGTTATTAGCTGATGATTTTAATTCGGATCGTATTCGTCAAATCTTTGATCGAGATCACATCCTCATCGGTGATAGCGATGGTCGTTGAGCTGTTGTCCTTGATTACGGCAACGCCATTGATAATTTCCATGGTAGATTCCTTATACGTATAGGTTATGTTGATTTTATCAAATGCCGCCTTCATCGACTCCATGTCTTTCAATAACGATGCCATATTTTCATCGTCCTTGTAGAAGGAGAGAAGTAACACAATTTGTTCGAGAATAATCTTTTGTTCCCCGATTTTTTCTTTTAATTCCTTGTTTTTTAGGTTTTTCGCTCCCACTTGGCAGGTAATCTGCATCGCTTCGAGCCATCCGCCGGTCAGCAGCAACACGCTCAAATTGGCCCGGCTTTGGGTCTGCAGGTAATGATTAATGCTGTTAAAATTTTGTGTGGTGATAAGCAAAAGTGAATCCAGATTTTTGCTATTGGTGGCAAGGCGCCCGATGGTTTCAATATCAAAAAACTGACCTATGTTCAGACCATCGGCCAAGGTCTTGATCGCGGACAAGTATTTGATTCCGTCCTGATTTTGCTCATAGATGTTGGTATATCCTAAGTCGGTACCATAAATGCCCAAATTCAGCGCTTTTCTGAAATTGCTGTTGTATTTTGAGAGGTTATCGGGAGAGTTGAGGAGTGAGAAATTATACTTTGTACCGGATTCCTTTAGCAAAACGGAAATTTCCAGGGGACTGGGGATTTGCTGCAAAATGCTGCTGATAACTTCCTCATCAATGCTCGGCCCCTGGTTTTTGGCCGAATCGAGGCTGTTAAGGAACGCTTGCTCATCCGGCTTTTTCCCGGAGCCACAGGCGGTCAAAAATGCTACCACCAAACCCACCACTAAAATTCTCATAGCCATAAATTTATGTCCTACAAAATTAGAAATTCAATGCTCCTTACCAAAAAACAACCGGTTTACTTCCGCTTCGGAATATTCACTTTACCAAAGGAATCCACCACTTTCTTCAGTATTTCGAAATACAGCGTGATATAAAAGAACACCGCCATTGCCCAAATTACAATCCCATTAAAAAGAAAAGTGCTCATCCGGAGACCGAAAAAGTTCTTTTCCGGGGCAAAGAACTGAGTCCGGTAATCCAGGCTGTTTTTGGGTCTTGGCTCCTGGAAAATGGGATTGATCTGTTGAATAATTTCATTCTTGTACTCAATCCAGCGATTTTTTGCGTTAACATTCTTCACCAAGTCCGATAAACTCTCGTTATGATAGCGGTTCTTCTCTGCGTTGACGTTAAATCCGCTCTTTTCGTAGAAGGACATCTTCTTTTCGATCAGGCTCACATTTTGGTTGTATATCCGCTGATAATATTTTCGGTATTCCTCAAAATAATTGTCAAGACTTTCGCCCAGGGCCTTTGAATATTTTCCCGGCTGCAGTGTCTCTTCGGGTTTGATCTTGTCCAGCCCTTCGCGAAAGGCTTCATCCGCCAGTTGATCACGGATGATCTTAAGTTCTTTAGCCACCAGCGCCTGGACAGAATCATTCTTAAGATCCATGTTTTCGACGACAAAGCGGTTTCTCTTTTTCAATTCATCCGCAAGGTAGCCGGCTTTGAAATCAGCTTTGGCCTCTTCCCTTTCATAGTCGTGATAAGGCGCATCGTAATCGTTATCAGTGAACTGGTGCACGGCCATCGCCTCGTAAGCCCACCGGGAGGCCATCAAATCGGCGACGATGGGAACTTTGCCTTTGGTACTGATCAGGTTGTTCAATTTGTCAAAGCTGAACAGCAACCCGCTGAGAATCATTTGCGGAATAAGTAGCAACGGAATCATGACGTATACGGTGACGGCCGAATTAAAAGCCGAGGAAATATTGAGCCCCAATACATTAGCAAAGCAAGCGGTGGAGAACAGTACAAACCAAAAGGCCAGGTTCATTCCATGCACTTCAAGGATCAGGTTGCTGATCAGGACGTACGAAAGTGTTTGAATGGCCGACATCAGGAACAAGATCGCCAGCTTGGAAAACAGATAGCTGTTCCAGCTTAAGTTTAGAAATGACTCCCGCTTCAAAATCTTGCGGTCACGGATAATCTCTTCGGCACTCACGGTAAGCCCCATAAAGAGCGCCACAATGATGCTCATCAGGATGAACGCCGGAAAATTGTCATTGAATCGGAAAATATATTCTTTGCCGCCCGGAGCACTTTTGTATTTGATGATAAAGGCAAGGATGACCGCCAGCAATGGCGCCTCCAGTAAGTTGATGAGTAAATATTGTTTGTTGCTGATCTTGGAAAGAAAGTCGCGCGTGGTAAAAATCACGGTCTGCCTGATCCGGGTCGGAATGTTGAGATTATGCGGTGGCTCTTCCTTGAGATCCTCTATGCGGCTGATCTTGAACCGTTCTTTATACATGTCATGCCATTGTGGTGGTGTGACTTTGCGCTTGGATGTAGGCTGTCCATATTCATCGACCACCTTCGCTTCGATGATATTGAAGATTTGTTCCGGATTTACATTGCCGCAAGTTTCGCACTGTCCCCGGTTGCTATCGACCTGATGCGTTGCTTTTTTGAAATAAGTAACGGCCTCGACCGGCGTGCCATAATAAGCATGGTAGCCGCCGGTGTCCATGATGATCATTTTGTCAAACATCTTGTAGATGTCCGACGATGGCTGATGGATTACCACAAATATCAATTTGCCTTTGAGTGAAAGTTCTTTCAGAAGGTCAATGACATTTTCAGAGTCGCGTGATGAAAGGCCGGAGGTCGGTTCATCCAGGAACAAGACCGCCGGTTCGCGGATCAATTCCAACGCAATGTTCAGTCTTTTGCGTTGACCCCCGCTGATCGTTTTGTCAAGTACGCTTCCAACTTTTAGATCCTTGCGCTGGTCCAGACCAAGATTTTCCAGCACTTCAATTACGCGCTTGTGCAGTTCCTCTTCTGTAAAATTGGCAAAACACAACTTGGCGTTATAAAACAGGTTTTCGTAAACCGTCAATTCTTCAATGAGCAGGTCATCCTGCGACACATAGCCGATAACGCCTTGAATGCGTTCTTTTTCACTATGGATATCAAAACCATTGATCAGAATCTGGCCTTTGGTTGGTCTTTCCAGCCCGGCAAGCACGTTCAACAGGGTTGTTTTGCCCGCACCGCTGGCGCCCATGATACCAATCAGTTTGCCAGGCCCTTCGGTGATCGCTACGTCGCGAAGCCCGGTGCCGCCATTGGGGAATTTGAATTCCTCGACCAGGGCATTGAACGAAAGCTTGGCTGTCTTTAATTCTTCATTGAAATTCGCCACCAGGTCGCCATAATAAAGTGCATCCCCGGCTTGCGTCTTGATGGTACTGCCATGCGAAAACAAATAAACTTTGTTGGGTTGCATGATGAACCCATTCAGCACATTGGATTGATCGCCCACATATTTGGCAAAGTACATGTCTACACTCCGGATGCGCATGAAAGCCAGATGGCCTTCAATATGGGCATGACCATGTTTTTGCAATTCGGCGGACTTTGCTGAGTTGGCATCGACGATCAGGATGTCGGCAAAATTCAGTCCTTCCGCTTGTTGGGAAATGACAAATGATTCGATCAGTTTGTACTCATCCTGAACGATATTAAAAACGGTAGAGACTGTGTTGATGATCTCCATGCGTTGCGGAGTGAAATTCTTGTCAGAACCCACCAGCTCCAGCAACTTGGTAAGAACAACCGCCTTTTGTTTCTGCGCCAGGGTCTTGTTGATCTTCTTGCAAATCCCCAGCGTCTTTACGGAGTCCTTGACCGACGTAAGTTTGTTTTTTTCGTCCTCTCCCGACGTACCTTGCTTTTTATAGCCCGAGTAGCTGTCGTAGAGTTCCAGGTATTCCTTAACGGTATCCTGATCCAGTTCCTGCTGGAAGAAATTGATCACAAATTGGCGCTCGTTTTCCGTTACACCACCGTCTTGTTTGGTGATAATGGCGAAAAGTTGCGTGAGTGCTTTGAGTATTTCTTCACTCATGGATTAAAAGTTAGGCACTCTCGGTTATCGTTATCCGTAACAAGCTACGACTAACAATGGATAACGACCAACCAATTTCTAATAAGTTTTGAACTCAAAAGGAATTTCTACCAGCTCAGAGAATTCTTCTCCGGCCTCCTCCATATCCTCATCGTCCTCATGAAAATACCAAAGTATTTTCATGCTTTTGATGTCTTCGAGCGCCGAAAGGACATCGAGAATCAGTTTGGATGAAGCGGTGTTGAAATATTCCAGTTTAAAGACAAATTCGGTGGAAGAGTTCGGCTCGCCGCTATAAGCCTCGATCCACTCCAACACCGGGCGGTAAAATTCAGCCGAGTCTTCCGGCAATGAACGGCCGGAGATTTCAAAAATTCCGTTTTTCTTATCCAGGATAATTTTCGGGGTATCCTCAGCGCCTTCAAGATTTAAGATTTCCATGATCGATCCAGTTTATTTTGTTTTGAATTGATTTATTCTTTTTCGCGTGATACGTTGACCTTCAAACAGAAGAAAGCGTATTCCGCATTCATTTCAGGAAATTCGTATTCGAGTTTCGTTCCTGATTTCCGGGCCATGTCCACAAAGCCAAGTCCAGCACCACCTTTGTCGGAGATGGTTGTATTCTTAATGATCTCTTTGTATAGCTCCTTGAGCCCCTCTTTGTCGAGGGTGTTGATTTGTTCCAGTTTACCCTTCAGCGATGCAATGTTCGACTTGCGGATCGGGTTGCCTGACATAACAGAGAAGCGATTATCTTCACGGCCGATCAGAAAAATGGCTGCATGACTTTTCATCACACCGTCCACCAACTCATCGCTGTGCTTGACAATATTTTGCAAAGCTTCCACCATCACGTTAAACACCTTTCGCTTGATGCTCGCCTCTTCCCCGGAGGAGTCCAGGTTTCGCTCGGCCATGGTGAGGATAGACTTGGTAGTCTCCTGGGTGAAATCACCCTCATACACCAGGATCAGCTTTTGCGAGATCATAGTCCGGTGCAGGTCATAGATATAATTCATTGCTTTAAAGTTTGAAGGTTCGAAATTATAAGTTTTGTAGTCAATAAATAATCAAATCTTAGTCAGAATAGTACATCAGAATTTTATTCCGATGAGTAGCACATCGTCCGTCTGCTTATGTTCGCCTCTCCAGTTCTCCCATTCCAGGTCAAACGCCACGGCGGCATCTTTCATGGGCTTCCGGTGCACGTTTTCAACGATCTCCCTGACTTTCTTTGGCCCAAATTTACGTCCTTCGGGTCCTCCGAACTGATCGGGGAAGCCGTCGGAACTAAAGTAGATTGAATCTCCTTCCTTCATGGTGACCTTGGTATTGGTGAAGTTGGTCTGGTTCTTAAAAATACCCCCTCCAATCGGGAATTTGTTTCCCTTGATCTCCTCCATGACGCCTTGCTTCATGATGTACAAAGGACGATGGGCGCCGGCGTATTCCACTTCATTGGTTTCGGTATTGATGCGGCACAAGGCAATATCCATACCATCCCGGGTGGCCGAATCATCCTGATCCTGGCGGAGGGTCTGTGTTACACCTTCATCCAGCAGGTCAAGGATTTTTCCGGGGTCTGTCACTTTCCGGCTGCGCACAATATCATTCAACAGGAAATATCCAATCAGGGAAAGCAACGCTCCGGGTACACCATGACCGGTGCAATCTACAGCAGCAATAAAGATGTCGTTCTTGATCTGAACAAACCAGGGGAAATCGCCGCTCACTACATCCCTGGGTTTGTAAAGTATGAATGAATCCGGCAATGCCTTGTTGATCAGTCGGGTATTGGGCAAGATAGCATTCTGAATCCGCTTTGCATAGTTGATCGAGTCGTTGATTTTTTTGTTTTTGTTCTGGATTTCCAGTTCAATCAACTTGCGATCAGTGATATCATGAGAAACCACCAGCACGGACTCGAGGTTGTCTTTCTCATCGTATTCGGGGATGGCATTCACTTGCATCACACGCTTGCCCATCTCCGAGGGGAAATCCATTTCGGTGGAGACTTTGTCATTTGAAACATTTACTTGCTCGACAATGCGGAGCCAGCCATCCAAAACCACCGTGTCCAATTCCGTTTCTTTCACTTTCTTGTTCAGGAAGGACGAAGGCCCTTTGCCCGTATAGGATTCAATCACCGGGTTGATGTAGCTGATGGAATCGTGTTCAAGACGGGCTATCAGATCCGGAGAATTTTCCGAAAGTGCCTGCATTTTGCTTCGCATCCGCTGTTCTTGTTCGGCCCTTCTGCGTTCGGTAATGTCACGGGAATTAAGGATATAACCGTGAATTGCGGGATTTGACATACAGTTGGTCCCGGTCGATTCCAGCCAGATATGGTCCCCGGCCCTGGTTTTGTATTCGAACTGGACGGTTACTTTTTCATCGGGCTTTTCCTTGAGTTGACGGAACATTGTCTTGTAAACTTCGCGACCGTCGACATGCACCTTGTCCAGGTCTGTGCCACCTTGCATTTCACGCTGGCTATAACCTAATATTGTTTCTACTGACGGAGAAATGTAACGGATCGTGCCGTTCTCTTCGTAAATGGTGATCACTTCAGAGGCATTTTCGAGAAGCAATTGCATCCGCTTTTGGGTGCGGTTCACCTCCTCAACCTGCTCTTCCAGCAAGAGGTTTGAACGCCGCAGTTCTTCCTGCGTTGCCTGCATTTCTTCTGCATTTTGACGAAGCACTTCGGTCTTCTCCTTTAGCTCGCTGCTCAACTCCTGCGATTCTGACAGTAGCCTTCGGGTACGCTCGTTCACCTTAATATTGAAGATGGTACGGGCCAGGATCAGGCTCAACTCCTGAACAAACTTCACTTGTGAGCGATCAAACCTTTTGAAACCGGCAAACTCAAGAACACCATAAACTTCTTCATTGGTGATTAAGGGTACAATGAGAATGCACGTTGGCTTTTGTTCACCCAGAATACCTGATGAAAGCGTAACGTAATCATCTGGTATTTCCGTACGCATGATCGTATCCTGTTCGATGGCGGCCTGACCCACCAAACCTTCTGCAAACTTGAATGATTTCTTGACGTATTTTTTGCGATGGTAGGCAAAGCTGTTGCGGAGTTCGATTTTCTTTTCAGCACCCTCATCATTGACTACATAAAAGGCGCCTTGAATAGCCCCGATCTTTCCGATGATGAATTTGATCACATCGTCCCCCAGTTCCTCCAGGCTATCGTGTGCACGGAGGATTTCACCAACATCGGCCACTCCCCGTACGATCCAGTTGCGTTCTTTTTCCATGCGCTCATTTTCCACGAGGTTATTGCGCATATTAATGAGCGACAGGCCCAATGTGTCATTTTCACTGGCGGGCTTAAAGGCTGCGTCGAATTTTCCTTCTCCTACTTTTTGCGCGAAATGGGCATTGTTCTTGAGGGCTTGAACCAGGTCATCCACCTTGGTTGCCATCAACCCAAATTCGTCGTTGCTGTGCCCATTCATCTTTTCGGGCAATTCACCCTTGGAAACCATTTCCAGCGTATTACGCATCGAGTTAAGCGGCTGCGTGAGGGAACGGGCAAAGAACATCGATAATGCGATGGC